>NZ_DBHIGR010000097.1:0-8354 GCF_057249185.1 Oribacterium sp. | reverse complement strand
ATTCCCCTGATTATTATAAAGAAGGTCTTCAATATACTGGTAGGTGGGATCCTTGCCTCTTCCTACACCGTTTCCATTAACGGAAACCGGACCGTAGTCTGAAATTCCGTAAACTCTTTCCTCTGCATAAATCAATGTACTCTGTACTATGGATAATAACAAAACCATAGAGCACAAGCTTTTTTTGATTCCCATTCTTTTTCTCATCTTTCCCTGATTACTTCTTCCTCTAATATTTTAACTTTTTAAAAGAAAAGTCCATCCCTTCCTGTTAAAAATTTTACTATTTCACTTGAATCCCAACCCCTCTTTCCTATTTCTCTATTCATAATTTCGGAATACGGGAAAACATTTTCATCATAAAGGGCAAAGCAGAAAAGCACAAGGGATAAAGCTTACAAAATCATGTCAACTATTCGCCGGCCTTTGTTACACACAGATATCCGCCTTGATTTTTTCAAATATTTTATCTCCGATTCTCTTTACATTCTTAATTTCTTCAATGCTGGAAAATCCGCCGTATTCCTCCCGGTAACGGATGATATTTTTTGCCGTGGCGGGACCAATCCCTTTTAAGCTTTCCAGCTCCTGCTCTGTAGCGGTGTTGATATTGATTTTCTTTTCCTTCTGATTTTGTTGAATTCCTCCTTGACCGTCTTCTATGCCGGCTACTTTCTTTTCACCATCCACTCCAATTTCCGCTTTACTTTCTTCTTTGCTTTCTTCTTGACTTTCTTCTTGACTTTCTTCTTTACCAATCTCCGGATTATCTTCTTTTTTCGCCTTTTTACTCCATTCTAGGTTTTCTTGCTTTTGGCACTTTTCTTGGTTTTCCACTTCTAATGGTTCTTCTATTTTTCGATTTTCTCGTCCCTCTTGCTTTTCTTCTGCAGTTTTGCTCTGCTCTTCCGGCAGCTTTACCTTTCTCTTTGCCTCTAAGCTTTCATAAGCGCCCCGGGCCAGAAACGCTTCTTTCTCTTCCCCCGCTGTACCCCTATAGATAATCTTTCTTTCCCGTTCCTGATTCATCAAAAATAAAAAGCCCAGAAGCATAAGCATCAGAAGCAATAAAATAATCCTTCCCCGTCTCAGGGAAGACAGACATAAATTGGGCATAAGAAGCTCCTTTCTGAAAAATGAATAGATAGTAGAATTCTTGAAAAAATGAACAGATGGCAGAATACTTGAAAAAATGAATAATTGGCAGAATACTTGAAAATGAACTAATAAATAAATGAATGATTCGTTGAAAAATAGAATACTAAAAAAGAAAGGTATAGATGAAAATAAGAAAACGTGAAAACAAATGGATAGATAAAAATAAAAATCTTTGAAAACGGATGAATAAAAAACAGATAAAAACGAGAAGAATAGAATCTAAAAGAACTAAAAAAGAAATTTACAAGCTATAGTATACCATAATCTTCCCTACAAATTCTCTTCGAATAAAGAATTTATAGGGAAGATTATTGCCATAAAAAAATTTTAAAAAACAGAAAAGGCTATGCTTCCGATTCCTTCTCTGCCAAAATCAGCTCTTTGGCATAGGGTAGCGTCTTAATCCAATCGCAGAAGGTATGCCATTCTTCTAACTTATGGCTCTTTCTGGAAAAATACATATTGATAAGACTCTCGTAATTCATGGTACAGGTCCGCATTTGCTGATAAGAGCTGGGAAGCAACTGGATAATGGTGTACCAATCCTCCTTGTTTTTCTTCTCCAGAAAACGAAGACGAATGCGTTCCAGATCCTCCACGGTTCTTTTTAAACTCTCCAGCCCTTCCTCTGTGAGATGGTCATGGGAAAAGTCCTCTATACTAAATTCCTTAGAATGAATTTTGTGCATGGTAGAGGTGGAATTTGCTACAGTTGCCACCTTATACGTGTCATACTCCTTCCACCAATAAAGAGGAGCCGTAATGTCCACGGAGACAAAGATTTGGCGGATAAACTTTCTATGATCGGAACCGGCCAGTCGTAAACGTCTTGCCAGATTCATGTCATTAGGTCCCAGCTGGTAATTTCCCTCTTCATCATAATAAGAGTCCGCCCTATCCCAGGAATTCATAGGATTTCTGGCACCTCTCATGGCATTTTCTATATTCATTACGGATGTTCTTTCACACTTTAACATAGCTCTTCCTTTCTCATGCAAAACTGATGGCAGTATAACATGGGACGTTTTTCTAAGCCAGACTAATATAGCTTTTTAGAATACTTTTAGCCTTTTTCCTTTATAGCGCGATTACTCCGGACTTTCGCTTCCGTTATTTTTTTAGAACATTTTTCCTAAAAATCAAAGTTTATCCCCCTATTCTTTAGCCTTTTTGAGCAAATCGTGCTATAATACACTACAGCGTTTGGTTTTTATACTTGAAGAATTATGGAGGTAGAACATGACAGTACCTGAGAGACTTTCCGCACTTCGTAAGATTATGAAGGAAAAAGGCATTACTATGCTGATTGTCCCCACTGCGGATTTCCATCAAAGCGAATATGTTGGAGAGCATTTTAAAGAGAGAATGTTTATCACCGGATTTACCGGTTCTGCCGGAACTGCTCTTATCGGTTTAGAGGAAGCAAGACTTTGGACTGACGGTCGTTATTTTATCCAGGCTGCTAAGCAGTTGGAAGGAACCACCGTTGAGCTGATGAAGATGTTCGAGCCGGGAGTACCCAGTCTGGAGGCCTTCTTAGAGGAGCATTTGAAGGAGGGCGATACCCTTGCCTTTGATGGTCGTGCCGTATCCGTAGGAGAAGGACAGGAATACGCTCGTATTGCCGAGAAAAAGAAAGCTAAGATTCTCTATGACGAGGACTTTGTGGATCCGGTTTGGAAGGATCGTCCGGCACTTTCCGAAGAGCCTGCCTTTGATTTGGATGAAAAATATGCCGGTGAAAGTGTAAGCAGTAAGATGGCTCGTATTCGTAAGGAAATGGAAGATGCGGGATGCAATACCCATATCGTTTCCACTCTGGATGATACCTGCTGGACTCTGAATATCCGCGGTAATGATATCGAGTTCTTCCCTCTTGTTCTCAGCTATGCCATCATTCGCATGGATCGTTTCGACTTATACATTGATGAAAGAAAACTGGACAAGGCTTTACAGGAAAAGCTGGCTAAGGACGGTGTGGTACTTCATCCCTACAATGCCATTTACGAGGATGTAAAGAAGCTTTCCGACAAGGATATTGTCATGATTGATCCGAGCAAATTAAACTATGCTCTCTTCAACAATATTCCCAAGTCCGTAAAAACCGTGGAAAAGAGAAATCCTGCCATCTTAATGAAGGCTATCAAGAATCCTGTTGAGATCGAGAATATTCGTAAAGCGCAGATTAAGGATAGCGTTGCACACCTTCGCTTTATGAAGTGGCTTAAGGAAAATATCGGCAAGATTAAGATTACAGAGATGTCTGCCGCAGCAAAGCTGGATGAGTTCCGTGCCGAGATGGGCAACTTTATTCGTCCAAGCTTCGAGCCCATTTCTTCCTTTGGTCCTCATTCCGCCATTGTGCACTACACCTCTTCTCCTGAAACCGATGTGGAATTCCATACCGGAACTCTTTACTTGAGTGATACCGGAGCAGGCTTCTATGAAGGTTCCACCGACATTACCAGAACCTTTGCTTTGGGAGAGGTTCCTCAGCAGATGAAGGATGATTTTACTTTGGTTGCTATCAGTAACCTCCACCTTGCCAATGCGAAGTTCTTGGAGGGATGTACCGGTCTGGTATTGGATATCCTTTCTCGTCAGCCATTCTGGGAGAGAAACTTGAACTTTAACCATG
Source organism: Oribacterium sp. (assembly GCF_057249185.1). Taxonomy (NCBI): domain Bacteria; kingdom Bacillati; phylum Bacillota; class Clostridia; order Lachnospirales; family Lachnospiraceae; genus Oribacterium; species Oribacterium sp. The sequence goes on along the minus strand of NZ_DBHIGR010000097.1, from coordinate 4,558 downwards.
GTACAGGCCACGGTGTAGGATATCTTTTGAACATCCATGAAGGCCCTGCAGGCTTCCGTTGGAAATTCCGTGCCGGAGAAACTGAAGTACTTCAGGAGGGTATGGTGATTACCGATGAGCCGGGATTCTATGTGGAAGGCTCCCACGGTATCCGTCTGGAAAATGAACTTCTCGCCAGAAAGGGAGAGAAGAACGAGTATGGACAGTTCATGTATTTTGAAACCATCTCTCTGATTCCTTTCGACCTGGATGCCATCAATCCGGATATGTTAAATGCTGAGGATAAGAAGCTCTTAAACGACTACCATGCAAGAGTTTATGAGACCATTGCTCCACTGCTTAAGGAAGACGAGAAGGAATTCTTAAAGAAGTACACCAGAGCAATCTAATATATGCTTCTATATTAAAACGAGCTATCGCACTGTACGAGCGCGATAAGCATGAATAAAAAAGTAGAGCAGGTTCATCCTGCTCTACTTTTTTTATTCATTGCTTACTTATTCGATAAATACTCGTGAATTCCCTTTGCTGCCGCTTTTCCTGCACCCATAGCCAGAATAACGGTTGCAGCACCGGTTACCGCATCACCTCCGGCATAAACCGCCTGCTTGGTGGTTTCTCCGTTTTCTTCCTTGGCGATAATACATCCTCTTCTGTTGGTATCCAATCCCTTGGTAGTTTCACTAATCAGCGGATTGGGAGATGTTCCCAGAGACATAATTACCGTATCACAGTCAATCACATACTCGGAACCGGGAATCTCTACAGGTCTTCTTCTTCCGGAAGAATCCGGCTCTCCAAGTTCCATCTTGATAACACGGATGCCGGTTACCCAGTCATTTTCGTCCACAAGGATTTCTACCGGGTTCTGTAAAAGGTCGAAGATAATTCCCTCTTCCTTGGCATGGTGTACTTCCTCCACTCTGGCAGGAAGCTCCGCCTCGGAACGACGATATACTACATGAACCTCTGCACCTAATCGAAGAGCTGTTCTTGCCGCATCCATAGCAACGTTACCGCCGCCCACAACCACAACCTTCTTTCCGGCCTTCATCGGAGTATCTGAATCCTCTCTGTAAGCCTTCATCAGGTTGTTTCTGGTTAAGAACTCGTTAGCGGAGTAAACGCCGTTAGCCGTCTCTCCGGGAATATTCATAAACTTCGGAAGTCCTGCACCTGTTCCTAAGAACACTGCGTCAAATCCCTCTTCCTCCAAAAGCTCATCCACGGTAATGGAACGTCCTACGAAAACATTGGTAAGAATCTTTACCCCCAGCTTCCGTACATTCTCAATTTCAGGGCCAACGACTTTGGTCTTGGGAAGACGGAACTCCGGAATTCCATACTGAAGAACTCCTCCCGGCTCATGAAAGGCTTCGAAGATGGTTACATCATAGCCTAACTTCGCCAAATCTCCCGCACAGGTTAAACCGGAAGGTCCTGCACCGATAACAGCTACTTTCTTGCCGTTGGGAGCTCCTGCCTTGGCTGCCATATAGTTATGTTCTCTTGCCCAGTCCGCTACATAACGCTCCAGCTTTCCGATAGATACAGGCTCTCCCTTAATACCGCGGATACAAACACCTTCGCACTGGGTTTCCTGAGGACAAACTCTACCGCAAACCGCCGGCAACGCGGAGGACTCTGCAATAATATCTGCTGCCTTCTCAATATTGCCTTCTTTAATCTGGCTAATGAAATCATTAATCTGAATAGAAACGGGACATCCCACTACGCACTTCGGATTCTTACAGTTCAAACAACGCTCTGCCTCTTCCTTAGCCTCTGCATCGTTGTATCCCAAGCATACCTCTTCAAAGTTTCTTGCACGTACCTTCGGCTCCTGTTCTGCCACAGGAACCCTCTTCATCATATTTGCCATAATTCCCCTCCCTTAGTTGCAGTTTCCACATCCGCCATGGGACTTTTCTGCTTCCAAAAGTTCCAGTAATGCTTTACCTTCTTCGGCCTTATAGGTCTGTTGTCTCTTCATTGCCAGATTAAAATCTACCAGGTGTCCGTCAAACTCCGGTCCGTCCACACAAGCAAACTTTACCTGGTCTCCAACAACCAAGCGACAAGCACCACACATTCCTGTTCCGTCAATCATAATGGGGTTCATGGAAACAATAGTGGGAATTCCCAATTCTTTCGTGGTAAGGGCGGCAAACTTCATCATGATTACCGGTCCGATGGCAATACAACGGGTATACTTCTTCCCCTCTTCATTGACCAGCTTCTTTAATACATCGGTAACCACTCCCTTGGCTCCGTAGGAACCGTCATCCGTGGTAACATAAACATTCTTAGCTACAGAACGAAGCTCCTCTTCCATAATCAGAAGATCCTTATTTCTGGCTCCAAGAATGACATCCGCCTCAATGCCTCTTTCGTGTAACCACTTTACCTGAGGATATACCGGAGCAGCTCCCACTCCGCCGGCAATGAAAATCAGATTTTCCTTTTTTAACTCTTCCGGACTTAATTCCACAAGCTCGGAAGGTCTGCCTAAGGGTCCTACAATATCTGTGAAGTAGTCTCCTACTTTCAGATGACTAAACTTCTCTGTAGAAGCGCCTACAACCTGGAACACAATGGTAATGGTTCCTTTTTCCTTATCGTAGTCTGCAATGGTGAGGGGAATTCTTTCTCCCAACTCTCCCAGCTTTGCAATCATAAACTGGCCGGGCTCCGCCTTTCTTGCTACATAGGGCGCCTCCACGTCCATGAGCCAGTCCTTGTCAACGAGATGCTCAACTCTTGTGATCTTGTACATGCTCTCCTCCATGTTTCTTTCCTACGAAAAACGCGTTTCGTAGACCTGTTCTTTCTGATTAGTGTAGCAGAATTTACAGTAAAATTCATCTATAAAACAGCATTTTATTCACAGTACACAAAATCGAAACTTCTTTCTTGTGTAAAGCAAAAAAGGAATGATGTTTTTTTCAGCAATTTTATTGTAGCAAATAAAAAATTTTTTTCCTGTTTTTTATTTATGCAAGACCTTCTTTAATAGGCTAATTTCTCGGCAAAGTAAGACTGCAATTCACTGATAGGAATTCTCACCTGCTCCATACTGTCTCTTTCTCTTACGGTAACCGCATGATCCTCTTCAGACTGGAAATCATAGGTTACGCAATAGGGAGTTCCGATTTCATCCTGTCTTCTATAACGCTTTCCGATGTTTCCACGATCATCGTACTCACACATCCAATACTTGGACAATTCCTCGTGAATCTTCTCTGCCCCTTCTCCCAGCTTCTTCGCAAGGGGAAGAACTCCAATCTTAATCGGAGCCAAAGCCGGATGGAAACGAAGGACAGTTCTTTCATCTCCTCCTTCCAATTCCTCCACATCATAAGCCGCACAGAGGAAAGCCAAGGTTACACGATCTGCTCCTAAAGAAGGCTCTACAACATAAGGAAGATAATGCTCATTGGTCTCGTCATCGAAATACTTCATATCCTGGCCGGACACCTCTTCATGACGGGATAAATCATAATTGGTTCGATCCGCAATTCCCCACAGCTCGCCCCAACCGAAGGGGAAGAGGAACTCCAAGTCTGTGGTCGCCTTGGAATAGAAGGAAAGCTCTGCCGCCTCATGGTCTCTTGCCCGAAGCATTTCCGGCTTCATGCCTAAATTTAGAAGCCATTTCTGGCAATAATCCTTCCAATAGTGGAACCACTCCAAGTCTGTGTCCGGTTTACAGAAAAACTCCAGCTCCATCTGCTCGAACTCTCTGGTACGGAAGGTAAAGTTTCCGGGGGTAATCTCATTTCGGAAGGACTTTCCGATCTGCGCAATTCCGAAGGGCAGCTTCTTTCGAGAGCTTCTCTGCACATTTTTAAAGTTTACAAAGATTCCCTGTGCGGTTTCCGGACGAAGGTAAACCGTATTCTTTGCATCCTCCGTAACACCCTGAAAGGTCTTAAACATCAGGTTAAACTGACGAATAGGGGTAAAATTGTGCTTTCCGCAGCTGGGGCAGGGTACTTCATGGGAAGTAACGAAATTCTCCATCTCTTCCTTGGACCAGGCATCCACGGAGCCCTCCAACGGAATATTGTGGCTTTCGCAGAAGTCTTCAATTACCTTGTCCGCACGAAAGCGCTCACGACACTCTTTACAATCCATTAAAGGATCGGAAAAGCCTGCCAAATGTCCGGATGCCACCCAGGTTTCCGGATTCATCAGAATGGCACAGTCAATACCTACATTGTACTTGGATTCCTGCACGAACTTCTTCCACCAAGCCTTTTTGATATTGTTCTTTAACTCTACCCCTAAATTTCCATAGTCCCAGGTATTTGCAAGCCCACCATAAATTTCAGATCCCGGATATACAAATCCTCTGGTTTTTGCTAATGACACAATGGTGTCCATGGTATAATTTTTTGGCATTTTTCTCTCTCCAGTCTATTTCTGCTTTCCCCAACGTTTCCTTTTACTTCTTCTATCCTACAAAGACTCTTCTCCTTATTCTTTGTAAAATTATCTGTTATTATACATCAAGCCTGAGGTCTTTGGAATATCCACAGCCCATCCCCGAGGAAAC
>NZ_DBHIGR010000096.1:0-8388 GCF_057249185.1 Oribacterium sp. | reverse complement strand
GTCAACATTTTCCTTAATAGCGGCATGTGCCTTTTCCTTGCCGTCACGATCGGAAATCTCATAGCAAAGAACGGAACGCACGCCGAAGTCTCTGGCAGCCTCTTCGATGGCGAAAAGGGATCCGGAAATCTCTCCGAAGGAAGCGTGGTGATCGAAGATGGTAGTTACTCCGTTCTTGATACATTCTAAATAGGTGGCTTCTGCGGAAAGTTTGGTTAAGTCGTTGTCCAGATTCCGGTCAATAGTCCACCAAAGTCCGTCCAAAATCTCTAAGAATCCGTTAGGAGCATAACCCTTGATGGATAAGCCTCTTGCCAAAGCAGAGTAGATGTGCTCATGGGTATTGATAAAAGCCGGGTGAATCACACCACCCTTTGCATCAATAAATTCCGCGTCTGCGTATTTTTTCTTTAATGTCTCAAAATCTCCTACTTCTACAATAGTGTTGTCTTCCCAAACTACTGCGCCATTCTCGAAAAAGCTGTTCTTTTCGTCTCTGGTGAAAAGACGTCCATTTCCGATTAAAAACATAGCTCAATCCTCCTTTTCTTTCTAAGAGCCCTTGGCTCAGTGCGAAAAATTGTATACAGTTTTTCCTAAAAAAATCGCTGTAAAGCCTTGAAAATTCTAGGGAAAAACAGATTTGATAGGATTTTATCATTCCCTGAAAACAAATGCAATGGAGAACAGAAAAAAATTTTGGAAGCTAAAAAATTTTTTGAAAAAACCATTGCAAAGTAAAAAAACCGTGTTAAGATAGGGGTGCATAAAAAATTTTTAGGTAGCGTATTTCGATGGATTTTGAAAGCACCAATTCAGGTAGAAAGGAGGGAAAATGGTAGAGGATAGCAGCTTGGAAATGCTTGTCAGTACGGCCCATGGAATAGCCAGACAGTTCGGAAAGGATTGCGAGGTTTGTATCCATGACCTTTCCGTAAAGGATTTGGAACATACCATCATTTTCATCATCAACGGACATGTGAGCGGAAGAAAGATAGGGGACGGCGCCTCAAAGGTGGTACTGGAAACCCTGGAAGCGATAGAAAAGGGAGACATCATTGTGGACCATCTGGGCTATCGTACTACTACCCAGGACGGCAGAATCCTAAAGTCCTCTACAGTTTTCCTGAAGGACAGCACCGGAAAATACCGCTGGGTTCTGGGCATCAACTATGATGTAACCGCACTGATGAATGTGGATGCGGCATTACAGTCCATCACCACGGTGGAGAGCCATGACAGTAACGGGGACGGACAGATTCCTTTGAACGTGAATGACCTTTTGGACAACCTGATTAATCAAAGCGTGAAGCGGATTGGAAAGCCGCCGGCTCTGATGAATAAGGAAGAAAAAATCCAAGCCATCCAGTTCTTACGGGACGCGGGAGCCTTCCTGATTACCAAGTCGGGAGACAAGGTTTCCAATTTCTATGGCATCAGCAAATTTACTTTATACAGCTATATTGACCAAAGCAAAAAGTAACAGTATAGTGGCGAAAAAAAGGAGGAATAGCCATGCAGGATTTAAAATGGAAAATTAATGAAATGCCAAAGACAGAGGACAAGAATCTTCCTCTTATGTCTATGGAAGAAGTAAAGAAGGCAAGAACCTTCCACGAGAGCTTCCCTCAGTACTCTGAGACCCCTCTTTGCAAGCTTCCCAATATGGCAAAATATCTTGGCCTGGGAAACATCTACGTGAAGGATGAGTCCTATCGTTTCGGCTTAAATGCCTTCAAGGTATTAGGCGGTTCCTACGCTATCGCTCGTTACATTGCCGAGGAAACCGGAAAGGATATTTCCGAGCTTCCCTACAATGTTTTAACCTCCGAGAAGTTAAAGGAAGAGTTCGGAACAGCAACCTTCTTCTCCGCTACCGACGGAAACCACGGAAGAGGAGTAGCCTGGGCGGCTAATAAGTTAAGACAGAACTGTGTAATCATCATGCCGAAGGGCTCTACAGAGACCCGTTTGAACCACATTAAGGCTGAGAATGCCAAGGCATGGATTTCCGATGTAAACTATGACGAGTGTGTAAGACAGGCTGCAGCACTTGCGGAGAAGGAAGAGCACGGAATCGTAGTACAGGATACAGCTTGGGAAGGCTATGAGAAGATTCCTGCATGGATTATGGAAGGTTATGGAACCATGGCGGATGAGGCTGCCGACCAGCTGGGAGAAAGACCCACCCACGTATTCGTACAGGCTGGCGTAGGTTCTCTGGCAGGTGCTGTAGTTGGATACTTCGCTAATCGTTACAAGGAGAACCCACCTATTATGGTTGTGGTTGAGGCTTCCGTTGCAGATTGTCTTTACAAGGGTGCTGTGGCAAATGACGGAAACATCCGCATTGTAGACGGAGACATGATTACCATTATGGCAGGACTTGCTTGTGGAGAGCCAAACATTACTTCTTGGGATATCTTAAAGAATCATGCAAAGGCATTTATCTCTGCAGAGGATATCGTTGCTGCAAGAGGAATGAGAATGTTGAACGCTCCGTTAAAGGGAGACGATCAGGTATTTTCCGGAGAGTCCGGTGCAGCAGGCTTCGGTGCATTGGCTGCCATCATGTTGCAGGATGACTTCAAGGATTTAAGAGAGAAGTTACAGCTTAACGAGAACAGTAAGGTGCTTTGCTTCAATACCGAGGGAGATACAGACCCTGAGCGTTGGAAGAACATCATCTGGGAAGCAAAAGAGAAGTAAGAAATCACTTCATTTGCAAAATAAAAAATAGTGCTACACCCTGTATAGTACAGGCTTACATATACTAAGGAGGAAAAATACTATGGGACAGTTAAGTAAGGAAGTTTTAGAAGAGATTAAGAAGAGAGCAGAAGGCTATAAGGCTGATATGACTGCTTTTTTAAGAGCAATCGTAAAGAACCCCGGAGAGTCTGCTGACGAGGCAAAGCACGTTGAGACCATCAAGAACGAGATGGAGAAGCTTGGCTTTGACGAAGTTAAGGTTGACCCACAGGGTAACGTAATGGGATTCATGGGAACAGGAAAGACCCTGATCTGCTTCGACGGACACATCGATACCGTAGGAATCGGAAACAGAGCAAACTGGAACTTCGATCCATACGAGGGATACGAGGATGACACCAAGATCGGTGGAAGAGGTGTTTCCGACCAGCTTGGCGGACCTGTTTCTGCAGTATATGCCGCTAAGATCATGAAGGACATGGGACTTCTGAACGATAAGTACCGTGTTATGGTAGTGGGAACTGTTCAGGAAGAGGACTGTGACGGTCTTTGCTGGCAGTACATCATCAACGAAGACAAGATTCGTCCTGAGTTCGTTGTATCCACAGAGCCTACAGACGGTGGATTATACAGAGGACAGAGAGGACGTATGGAGATCCGCATTGACGTGAAGGGTGTTTCCTGCCACGGTTCCGCTCCTGAGAGAGGAGACAATGCAATCTATAAGATGGCTGATATCCTTTCCGACGTTCGTGCATTGAACAACAACGGAGACACAGAGTCTACCGATATCCGCGGATTGGTTAAGATGTTAAATCCAAAGTACAATGAGCAGTGGAAAGAGGCTCGTTTCTTAGGAAGAGGAACTGTTACCGCTTCCGAGATCTTCTTCACATCTCCTTCTCGTTGTGCAGTAGCAGATAGCTGTGCTGTATCTTTAGATAGAAGAATGACAGCCGGAGAGACTTGGGAGTCTTGCCTTGAGGAAATCAGACAGCTTCCTGCAGTTCAGAAGTACGGTCAGGATGTAGTTGTTTCTATGTACAACTATGATCGTCCTTCCTTCACAGGTTGCGTATACCCAATCGAGTGCTACTTCCCAACATGGGTACTTCCAGAGGATCACAAGTTATGTACTTCCTCCGTTGCTGCTTACAAGGATCTTTTCGGTGAGAAGAGAATCGGTGAAGTGGATACAGTGGCTGAGAGAGAGCCAAGACCTCTTCTTGATAAGTGGACTTTCTCTACAAACGGTGTTTCCATCATGGGAAGAAACGGAATTCCTGTTATCGGATTCGGACCCGGAGCAGAGGCTCAGGCTCACGCACCAAACGAAATCACATGGAAGAAGGACTTGGTAACCTGTGCAGCATTCTACGCAGCTCTTCCACAGTACTACTGTGACTAAGCTTTAGAGTCTAAAGTGCAAATCAGTACTATACTTTTCGGCAAGTCCGGAGTAGAGGTGCAAAATAAGAATAAAGATTAAGCCATGGGGCTTTATCGGATAAACACATTTTTAAAGGAGATTAAAATGGATAAGAAGCAGCAGTTTGAAGAGTTAGTAAAGGAAATTAAGGGACTTAAGACTGACAAGATGTACTTAAACGATTTCTTCCTTACATGGGAAAAGTCTGATGATGAGTTAAAGGCAGTATGGGATGTTGCAGATGCACTCAGAAACTTAAGAGAGAGAAACATCTCCACAAAGGTTTTTGATTCCGGTTTAGGAATTTCTTTATTCCGTGATAATTCCACAAGAACTCGTTTCTCCTTCGCTTCCGCTTGTAACCTTCTTGGATTAGAGGTTCAGGACCTGGATGAAGGAAAGTCTCAGGTTGCTCACGGTGAGACCGTTCGTGAGACCGCTAACATGATTTCTTTCATGGCTGATGTTATCGGTATCCGTGATGATATGTACATCGGTAAGGGAAATGCTTACATGCACGAGGTTGCTGATTCTGTTGAGGCAGGACACAAGGACGGCGTTTTAGAGCAGAGACCTACTCTGGTTAACTTACAGTGTGATATCGACCACCCGACACAGTGTATGGCTGACGCTTTACACGTAATCCACGAGATGGGCGGAATCGAGAACTTAAAGGGTAAGAAGCTGGCTATGACTTGGGCATACTCTCCTTCTTACGGAAAGCCACTTTCCGTACCTCAGGGTGTAATCGGTCTTTTCACAAGACTTGGTATGGAAGTAGTTCTTGCTCATCCGGAAGGATATGATGTAATGAAGGACGTTGTAGACGTAGCAGAGAAGAATGCTAAGGAGTCCGGCGGATCTTTCAAGGTTACTAATGATATGAAGGAAGCATTCAAGGATGCTGACATCGTATATCCAAAGTCTTGGGCTCCATTCGCAGCTATGGAGAAGAGAACCAACCTTTACGGTGAGGGAGACACAGAGGGCATCAAGGCTCTTGAGAAGGAGCTTCTTGCACAGAACGCTCAGCACAAGGATTGGGCTTGTACAGAAGAGATGATGAAGCTGACCAAGGACGGAAAGGCTCTTTACATGCACTGCTTACCTGCTGATATCACCGGCGTATCCTGCAAGGAAGGTGAGGTTGACGCAACTGTATTCGATCGTTACAGAGACCCACTTTACAAGGAGGCTTCTTACAAGCCATACGTTATCGCAGCTATGATCCTTCTTGAGAAGTTCAAGGATCCTGCAAAGGTATTAGAGGAGTTACAGAAGCGCGGACAGGATAGAATCTTCGAAGCATAATTTATGCAGACAGATAGAACCTTTGAAGCAAAACGAGATATCGCACACTACGCGTGCGATACTCGTTAAGAATAAACGCTTAGAGGGAGAATGATATAGCGTCCCGATTTATTCGGGGCGCTATTCTTCCCTTACAAAGGATTTGAAAAGCCTATTTTTCCTGTTTCAGGAGTAAAAATTTTTATTGGAGAATAATTATGGGAAAGAAAATTGTTATCGCCTTAGGGGGAAATGCCCTGGGAAATAATTTGCCGGAGCAGATGGTAGCCGTAAAGACCACCGCAAAGGCTATCGTTGATCTTGTAGAAGACGGAAATGAAGTAGTAGTTGTTCACGGAAACGGTCCTCAGGTTGGTGTTATCAACAATGCTATGGGAGAGTTTGCTTCCGAGCATAATGAAGATCCGACTCCTCTTTCCGTATGTGTAGCCATGAGCCAGGCGTACATCGGTTATGATATCCAGAATGCCTTGAGAGAGGAATTCTTGAACAGAGGAGGAAAGGTACCTCCAGTAGTAACCGTAGTAACTCAGGTTCGTGTAGATAAGGATGACCCTGCTTTCCAGAATCCTACCAAGCCAATCGGTCGTTTTATGACTAAGGAAGAGGCTGAGGCTGAGGCACAGAAGAGAGGCTGGAATATTAAGGAAGATGCAGGACGTGGATATCGTCGTGTAGTTGCTTCTCCAAAGCCAAAGGAGATTGTAGAGCTTTCCGCAATTAAGGCTATGTCCGATGCGGGAGAGCTGGTAATCTGCTGCGGTGGTGGCGGAGTTCCCGTGGTTTCTGAAGGAAAGCACCTTGCCGGAGCCGCTGCGGTTATCGATAAGGACTTCGCGGCAGCCCTTTTGGCAGAGAGTTTGGAAGCAGATATGCTGATTATCTTGACTGCTGTAGAGAAGGTTGCTATCCGTTACGGTAAGCCGGATCAGGAGTGGTTAACAGACCTTTCCGTAGAAGAGGCTCAGAAGTATGCAGACCAGGGCGAGTTCGCTCCCGGATCCATGCTTCCAAAGGTACAGGCTGCTATCCAGTTCGCTTCCGCTAAGAAGGGAAATGAAGCTATGATTACCCTTTTGGAGAAGGCAAGAGAAGCATTACAGGGTAAGACAGGAACCAAGATTACCAAGAAGTAAGAAGAAGCTTTCAACTGAAAGTCAAGGAGATGTAAAAAATCAATAAATTTTTCTAAGTAATATAGGTCTGAATGCGGACTCAAACTACCCCGCATTAGACCTATATTGCCGAAAAATTATATTTAAATTGATTTTTACAGCTCCTTTTTTGTTTCATTATGAAAATTTTAGAACTATGAATGTAGAAATAAACAATGGTCGATAATAAACTGTGGTAGAATTTTTCTTCTAAAAAGAGAGTTAGACTAAGGCTTTTGAGTAGATTATGGGACTAAGCCTTTTGACTAAGAACTTAGGATAAGTATGTAAAGTGAGAGTTTAGCGTAAACCATGAAACCGAGACGCTAGAGTAAGGGTTAAGGGAGGGAAGATGAGTCAGAACACATTTTTAATGGAAGAAGCCAATCGTTGTTTGTTATGTAAGAATCCACGATGCTCCAAGCATTGTCCTGTAAATACCTCTATTCCGGAGGTTATTGCGTTGTATAAGCAGGGAGAGTTGAAGAAGGCGGGAGAAATTCTTTTCGAGAATAACCCTCTTTCCGCCATCTGCGCTTTGGTCTGTGAACATGAGAAGCAGTGTGAGGGAAATTGTATTCGGGGAGTGAAGGGGATTCCTATTCCCTTCTATAAGATGGAAGAGGAGATTTCTTTAAAATATCTGGAAGAACTCCATTTTGAAAAGGGTGCGGAGAATAAGGAGCGTATTGCGGTAATCGGTGGTGGCCCTGCCGGAATTACCATTGCTCTTCTGATGCAAAGAAAGGGCTACAAGGTAACCATTTTCGAGTCTCGAAACAGAATCGGCGGTGTACTTCGTTACGGCATTCCGGAGTATCGTCTTCCGAAATATATCATTGATCTCCTGGAAAAGCATTTGCTGGATCTGGGGGTAAAGATTCGTCCCAACATCCTGATCGGACCGGTGCTTTCTCTGGATAAGCTTTTTGAGGACGGTTATGCCGCAGCCTTCATCGGTACCGGTGTATGGAATCCGAGAACCATGGGCATCAAGGGAGAAAGCTTTGGAAATGTGCATTTTGCCATTGACTACTTAAAGTCTCCGGAGACATATCATTTAGGAGAAAATGTTGCTATCATCGGTGCGGGAAATGTGGCCATGGATGCTGCCAGAACTGCAAAAAGAAGCGGCTCCAGAGCCACCATCATTTACCGTAAGGGCATGGAAAATATGACTGCCAGCAAGAAGGAAATCGCTGAGGCGGAGGAGGATGGCGTAGAATTTCTGCTTCATCACTCTCCGGTGGAAATTACGGACGAGGGCATTATCCTGAAGAAGCAGGAAGAGGGACAGCCGGAAGAAGAAGTCTTCTTTAAGGCAGACAGCATTATCGTAGCCATCAGCCAGAACCCCAGAGCCAACATTGTTTCCAACACTACAGATTTGGAGACCAACAACTTAGGCTTACTGCTTACGGATGAGAAGGGGCATACGACGAAGGAAGGAACTTTTGCTTCCGGAGACGTGGTAACCGGTGCCAAAACTGTAGTGGAAGCGGTGCATCAGGCAAAGATTGTAGCGGAGGAAATGGAAGCCTACTGTGAAGCAAAGAAGAATATGACGAAAACTGCCGCAGAAAGTGCTTCCTAGTTTAAGGGTAAAATCAAAAAAGGACTGTAAAAATAAATTTTCTAAGCAATATAGGTCTGAAATTGGGGCACGCTCTCGCTAGCTTCGCCTCGTAGCGGATACTAAGCGAAAAACTTCGTTTCACTTGTTTTTCGCAAGTACCGACGGGCTCAGACTACCCCGTATTCAGACCTATATTGCCGAAAATT
>NZ_DBHIGR010000095.1:0-8442 GCF_057249185.1 Oribacterium sp. | reverse complement strand
CCTGACTGTCTCTTTGGAAAAATGCTTCCTTACTCTGCATCTTTTCCACCAGCATATCACTATATTTCTGACCGATAAGGTCTCCCAGGTTCTTTCCTTTTGCATCCGGGTTGTTACTGTAAACGAAGTTATTTTGATTATCTAAAACATCAAAGAACACATTTTCATAACCGAGGGTGCTCATATCCAACTCGTTGAAAACCTCTGTGGAAATCTCTGTGGTTACGATTCCCAAAAAACGATCTCCGTCCAGAATGGGAACAGTCATATAGAAGCTTGCCTTACCGGTGTCCGCATTTTCCATAGGAAGGGTTGCGGAAGCCACCTTGCTCTCCTGTGCCTGCTTATAAAAATCCTGTGTACCGTATACCTCGTAAGGCACCATGGAGAACTTATCCCCATCGGTATCATAACGAAGGGAGTAATTGCTGTTTTCCTTGGAAAATGCATCCGGCTCCAAGAGCAATGCCTGGCTCACAATCCCCAGATTGTTTTTCGCAAAGCCCTGCATGGTTTTCATTAAATAATACTCTTCCTCAGCCTCCGAAACCGTCAATGCTCCGGTAGCTTCTTCCAGCTTGCTCTTTCCGCTGAGAGCAGAATCTCCGCCGTCTTCTTTATGAAAATTTACGAAGCTCTCTGCCAAAGACTTCATGGTATTGCTGGTATTGACCGTGATTTTGTTCACTCTACTCGCATTCAAGTTGGAAAGCGCATTCATGTTTTGCTCGTTTTTCTTGTTAAATGCGGCACTGGCTACAGCCAGAATAAAAGCAGTCATCAGTGCAAACAAGAAAAGCATGATAATACCTAAGCTCAAAGAAATTCTTCCACTTAAGGAATGGCTTCGCTTTGACCCCTGCACTTGTCTGCCCTTTGTTGTACTAAAATCGTGTTTTTTCATTGTTCCTTCACTCCTTCTGTAGAAAATTCCATTTTTCTCGATTTTTTACGACCTAAATATTATCGGCAAAACTAAAATTCTCATAATAAATTGAATTTATAGAACACACTGTTCGGAATTTAGAAATATATTTTTTAAGAATATAATCAACTTTGCCTTTGTATTTTCTTCTATGCTGTTGCTTAATTTTCTCATTACAAAAATGAATTATAAGTAAAGTATTTTGTCATAAACACAAAATACTTGAAAATTTTTCTCTCATTCGAGTAAACTGTAGAGGAAATCAACAAGATTATCTTATTCACCGGTTGTAATATTAAAACTGCCATACAGAAGATTTGACGGAATTCTTTGCAAAAATAGAAAGGAGCCTTTATGAATAACGAAAACATCGGGAGAAATTTAGACGTTTTAGCAGAACATCCTCTTACAGAAATCAGCCCCAAAGAACTGGAAGCACAAAGCTATTCTCTATGTAAAGAGTTAATTGAAAAGGCCAAGCTGCAAAAGGGACAGATTCTTGTGGTGGGTTGCTCCTCCTCTGAAGTTATCGGAGAAAGAATCGGCAGCTGTTCCAGTTTGGAAGCGGCAGAATGCCTTTTTCAGGGCATCTATCGGGCCTGTTCAGAAGCAGAGGTATTTTTAGCCACCCAATGTTGTGAGCATTTAAACAGAGCCCTTGTGGTGGAACGTGTAGCCCTCCCATTTTCGGAGCCTGTAAATGTAGTTCCGAAACCAAAGGCAGGAGGGTCCTTTTCCACAAAAGCTTATGAGAACTTCCGGGATCCTATCCTTGTAGAGAGAATCCAAGCCGATGCAGGTCTTGATATCGGAGATACCTTTATCGGAATGCACTTAAAATCCATTGCGGTTCCTCTTAGACTTTCCCAAAAGGAACTGCTTCACGCCCATGTTACCGCAGCCAGAGTCCGGCCGAAGTTTATCGGCGGTATTCGTGCTTCCTATGATGAGCGCCTGCTTTAAAAATTAAATTTTATATTATTGTGTAAATGAGTCGAAATTATTTCGAAAAGGAAACAGGATGTTTCCTATGATTACGCTTAGATTTACGGGAGGGAATCCATGTTACAATACCGTTTTGCTGAAGAAAAAGATTTGACTGCCTGCGTAGACTTATTAACCGATTCTTTTTTTGACTATCCTTATTTTTCTAATTTTATTGAAGAAGATGAAAAGCGCAGAGAATTTGTGCACTCAATCCAAACCATTGCCGTGGAGATTTACTACGGAAAACAGAGAATGTTGCTGGCCGAAGAAGACGGAGAAATTCTTGCCGTAGCCGCAATCCAAAGCCCAATGGACAAGGGTGTGGAATTTAAAGACTACGTTTCCAAAAAGGCACTGCAAACCTTTATGATTGGCGGTATTTTCAAGACTTTGGCATGGATTTCCATGACAGAAAAAGCGGAAAAAGTAATTCACAGCCAAAAATGCCCCTTCTGGTATTTAAGCTCTTTAGCGGTAAAAAACAACCGTAGAGGGGAAGGCATCGGCGCACAATTCCTGGAAGAAGGAGTAATTCCCTATGTATCCTCTGAAGGCGGGGGACAATTCACCCTGATTACCAACACGGAAAATAATGCCCGTTTTTATGAAAAAGCAGGTTTCTCCTTAATGTCCTACGAAGAAATCCATACCCCGAAAACCCAAATGGGGAATTGGAGCTTCTCCATGGATGTGCAAAATGAAAAGACTGTTGTCGCATAAACGACAACAGTCTTTTCATTTTGCATAACAGACAGGCCTCTCCTATCCTTCACTCTTTCGATATTCCGAAATACACTGTAGTACCTTAGGACAGAGGAGGAAAAGAGCAATCAAGTTGGGGATTACCATAAGGCCGTTAAAGGTATCCGCCACGGCCCAAACCAGGGATAAATCTACGGTAGCTCCCAGAATAGACACTAAAGCATAAAGACTTAAAAAAATCTTTACCGCTATGGGGGAGGCAAAAACAAACTCTGTAAATCGAGCTCCATATAAGCCCCATCCCAATATGGTGGAAAAAGCAAAACAACACAGAGCCACTGCAGTAAAAATACTGGACCAGGCACCATAGGTGCTGGTAAAGCCTGAAATTGTAAGCTCAGCGCCGGCTTCTCTTCCGAAAGGAATATCTACCCCGCTGCATAAGATCACAAGCGCTGTCAGCGTACAGATCACAATGGTGTCCGCAAACACCTCAAAAATTCCAAAATATCCCTGTTTAACCGGTTTTCTGGTATCCGCTGTCGCATGGGCAATGGATCCGGTTCCCAGACCTGCTTCATTAGAGAAGATCCCTCTGGAAATTCCCTTTTTCATGGAAAGAATAAAGCTTCCTACTGCACCTCCCGTAAATGCTCTGGGAGAGAAGGCCGAAGCAAAAATCGTAGTAAAAACAGAGGGAACTCTATCAAAATGAAGGAAAACAACCCCTAAGGACAATACGACATAAAACAAAGCCATAAAAGGAACCAACTTTTCCGTCACCTGTCCAATTCTCTTGATTCCCCCCAACAAAATCAAAGCAACCAGCACAGCAATCACTATCCCGATAAAAAGGTTTACCCTTCCATTCCCTTCCGTAGGCAATAGGGAAAAATGGAACAAGGCTTCATTAATTGCCGCTGTAATCGTATTCACCTGGGTCGCGTTTCCGGTACCAAACACCGTAAGAATACCAAAAATTGCATAAAGGTAAGCCAGAAAAAGCCACTGCCTGCCTAAACCGTTCTTGATATAGTACATGGGTCCGCCCAGCAACTCCCCTTTTTTATTGCTTTCCCGATAATAAACTGCCAAGGTAACTTCGCAGAACTTGGTGCACATCCCTAAAATCGCGGACATCCACATCCAAAAGACAGCTCCGGGGCCGCCAATGCTGATGGCTCCCGCCACACCGGCAATATTCCCTGTTCCGATGGTTGCAGCCAAAGCGGTGCAAACCGCCTGAAAGGGTGTCAAAGCCCCGTCCTTTGCCTCTCTTTTACGAAAAATTCTTCCGATTGTTACCTGCATAGCCTCAGGAAAATTCCGAAGCTGTAAAAATCCGGTACGGATACTCAGATACAATCCCACACCAAGAATACAGGCCATCGCCGGCACTCCCCAAATAAACCGGTTCACCAGCCGGTTGGCCTCAATCAACATATTCATCTTTTTTACCCTATCTGTTCTATACGCTAAATATTCTACGCTCTAAATGCTCTATTCTCTAAATGCTCTATGTTCTGAATGTTCTATGTTCTATTCTCTAAATACTCTATGTTCTGAATGTTCTATGCTCTAATCATCTACTAACCTATCAAGCTGTTGACCTCTACACGAATAGGATAATCCTCCTGTTCCTCCAAAGATCGCTGTCGCATCACTCTGTCAATAGCCACATGACTGGATTCCGCACTTGCACCAACCAATAAAATCATATATTGTTTGTTGCCGCAGCGAACCACCACATCTCCCCTTCGAATCGTCTTGCTCAAAAGACCTCCAAAGTTCCTCATTCGATTTTCCGTTCCTCTGCGATCCGCATCCGAACTCTCTTCTACCGTAAACAAAACCATCTGTACCGGAAGCTGTGCTCTCTCTCCCGTCCGCTTTAGAAAATGATAGATACTGCAAAAGTCTTCATAATCCACCATATAAGCACCGGGAAAATAATCTCTGCCCTCAATTCTTTTCTGAATCTCCGGCAAGGAAACCACGTTGCTGATTTCCTCTTCTTCCTCCTGCTCTTCCGAAAAAACGAAATATCCACCATGTCCTGCGGACTTTACATGATACATGGCTTCATCCGCCTTTTGGTAAAGACTTAAAAAGTCGGAGCCCTGTTGAGGGGCCATAGCAACACCAATGGAAATTCCGAATTGTCCCGAAACGGAGGAGCCCAATACATGTTCCAGGCAAGACTTCACCTTCAGGCAGATTTCCTCACAACGATCCTTTAAAGCATCCTCATTCCAGAAGCCTCGGTAAAAAATAATGAACTCGTCACCGCCAATACGCCCCAAAACATCATCGGAACGCACCAGTCCCTGTAGCACCTTCGCCACTTCCATCAAAACCTGATCTCCCATCTCATGACCGAAACGATCATTTACCATCTTGAAATGGTCCAGGTCCAGCATGAACAAAAGACCGTTGTCTTTTTTCATTTGTAAATACTCGTTAATTTGTTGCACACAGGCACTTCGATTAAAAAGTCCCGTTAAAACATCGATATCCGCCTTTTTTTCCAGATGCTTAAGCATCTGTTCTCTTTTTATAATCCGTTCCACACGGCGAAGTAAAAGATCCGGTAACAGCGGTTTTCTGATATAGTCATAAGCGCCCAAATCAAAGCCCTTAATCTCCGCTCCGGAATCCTCGTCAGAGGTCATAATCACCACCGGAATATCAGCCAAATCATGGCGTTCCAAACGGCGAATCTCCTTTAAGAAAGCATAGCCGTCCATCTCCGGCATATGCAAATCCACCAGCAAAATATCCGGCTTGGAATTCGGCAAATCCTCCAATGCGGTTTTGGCATTGTCATAAGTAGCTACCTGATAATGATCCTTCAATGCCTTTTCTGCAATTTTTCTGGGAATCAACTCATCATCCACGATGACCACTCTCTGGCTCATTTTACTCCTTTTCTACCATCCCTGGATACATCTTACAAAAATCTTACATCCTACCTCTATCTTACGAAAAACGATAAAGACACGTCAAGCTCTATTTAAGTTTTTTATTCTTAATTTTCTTTAAAATATTTCACAAAATAATATTTAATTCATCTATTAAAATTAGTTTATCGAAAATCCTTCTTAAACACACAAAGAGGCCATGTCTAGCTTCCTAAACACTGGCCATCTTCTTAGTATGCAAATATTCCGTATGTTCCTTCCGGGCTGTAGGCAAATACTTCTCACTGATGGGTAATTCCGTGCCATCCTGTAAGAACAGGCTCCGACCGGTAATCCGTTGGATACTATCCTTGGATACCGCAATATAGCGGGATATCTGTAAAAAATCATCCTTCCCGTGTTGATCCATAAAGGCTTTCATGGACATATAGGTTTCCATATCATCTTCATGCAGGTGAATGAGAAGCCTTCTTCCCATGGTTTCCACATATTCCACGTCTTCCAGATAAATCCGCTCCGGCTCCCGGTCCACCATGACTTCCATATATTTTACCTTCTCCACGGTTTCTAAGGCATGGGAAAGTACTTTAGAAAATTTCTCATATTCCACAGGCTTTTGAATGTAGGAAAATGCCTTTAATTCAAAAGCCTCCGTCACATAGTCATTTCCTCCTGTGATAAAAATGATTTTCCCCGGAGCATTCCTTTCTTTAATCTCTCTTGCCAATTCAATTCCGTTTAAATTCGGCATAAAAATGTCTAATAAAAACAAGTCTGTAAGATTAAGATCCTGCTCTTTATTTTCCAGAAATTCCTCTCCGGAGCCATAGTAAGAAATCTCTACCGGAATCTTCCGTTCTTTAAAAAATCGTTCCAATAGGACCCCTAAAAATTTCCGTTGTACCAGCTCATCATCACATACCACAAGCTTAATTTTCTTCATGGATAAACTCCCGGACTACTGTAAGTATTCTCTAGCTTCTTGAATTGTCTTCCTGTAGAGAGCCATGAAAGCCTCATGATTATAGGCAATATAATGCTCGGCTTCCTCTTTCTCTACGTTGTCTACTACTCTTTTTGCTGCATGTTCCAGTTTTTTTGCATTTTCGGATAGCTTTACGGCACCAACCGTTAAGGAGGTTGTTTTTAATCCGTGGGCATAGAGGCGATATTTACTGTAGTCCTTCTCTGCAAATGCCTTCTCCAGCTCCTGCATCTTCTCATCACTACTGTCTCTGAAAAGCCCCAGAATTTCTCGATATACTTCCTCATCCTGCATGCAATACTGCAAACCTGTACTTCGATCCAGCGTTTTCTCTTCTTCTTCCTTCTCTACTATAGCATGTTTCTTTAATTCTGTCTGAAAATATTCTTCATTTGTTCTCTTCCGAATTAAATTCTCCGGCAGGAAGGTATACAAGGTTTTCTCCAGCTCATTTCCATCCACAGGCTTCGTCAGATAAGCGTCAAAGCTTGTGTTTACGTACTTCTGACGAATACCGGGGAGCATATTGGAGGAAAAAGCAATGACGGGAACCGGCTTTCCATAACGGTTTTCAAAGGCATTTTCCCGAATCTTCTTCAGAGTTTCTTCTCCATCCATTCCCGGCATCATGTGGTCAAGGAATATAATATCGAAGTTCTCTTCTCTTAACTTCTCAATACACTCTTCTCCGGAAAAAGCACAGGTAATCTGTACTTCTGTCCTCTTCAAAAGATTCTGTACCAGACGAAGATTTAATTCATTGTCATCCACCACTAAAATTCTGGCGTCCTTGGCAATGAAGCCCTTATTAAAGTCCTTCTTCTCTCCTCTTTGCTTCTGATACCGTTCTTCATAATTTCCGATACGATCTTCGTTTAACTGCCACTGGGGAATATAGGCGGTAAAGCAGGAGCCCTCTCCAAATACACTATCCAACTGAATGTGTCCGTTCATGATTTCCACAAAATAGTTGGTAATGGGCAGTCCCAGACCTGTTCCCTGAATGTTTTGGCTCCAACCGGACTGTACTCTTTGGAACTTCTGGAAAATCAGCTTCTGATCACTTTCCTTCACACCTACACCGGTATCCTTTACGGCAATCTGCAGCTCTATGGCTTTTGCCGTACTGAGTCCGGTTTCTTCCTTGGACTGGACAGGAGAATTTCCCTCTTCATCCAAAGCCCTCGCTGTTACGCTCAAAGTAATTTTACCCTTTTCCGTATACTTAATCGCATTATCTATCAGGTTTAGGATAACCTCTCGCACCCGGAAAGCATCTCCGTAAAGCACCGCCGGAGTGTCTCCATCAACAAGGATTTCAAATTGCAGTCCCTTCCACTCTGCTCGGAAGCGAACCATACTGTTGATTTCGTGAATCACAGTAGCCAATTCATAGGGCTTTGGTACCAGCTTGATTCCTCCGGATTCGATTCTGGAAAAATCCAAAATATCATTTACTAAAGACAACAAGGTCTGTCCGGAAGCCTGAATATCCTGCGCATAGCTTAATACCGCATCATCACGGCTTTCCCGAAGAATCATCTCATTCATACCGATAACGGTATTAATGGGAGTTCTAATCTCATGGGACATATTGGCCAAAAATTCCGCCTGTACTTTATCGGAAATTTCCAGCTTGCTCTTTTCATTTTGTACCTTATCATACTCAATGCCCTGGGCATGCATAATCTGGAAGGCAAAGATAATGGTTCCGATAGAAAGGAATTTTCCCTGATTTGTGTATCCGCTAATCATATAGGAAAGCAGCTCAATAATACAGAAACCGATTAGGGTACAATAAGCCCCCATCATCCAGGTCAACTCCCTAAAGAGGTGCTTATCCTTCTTCCAAACTATATAAAAGCTGCGCAATACCTCAATGGCGGTAATCAGTCCCAAAAGGTCAATGGGAAGATTTAATT
>NZ_DBHIGR010000094.1:0-8571 GCF_057249185.1 Oribacterium sp. | reverse complement strand
CCTGTAGCTGTGCAGGCCTTTGTGGGATCTTATGTAAAACAGTGGGATTTGATTTTGTCTGCAGCTTTGCTGGCCATTCTTCCTATGATTATTGTTTTCTTAGTAGGACAGAAGCAGATTATGAGCGGAATGGTAGAGGGTGCTGTAAAAGGATAAGGAGAACAGCGTTCTCAAAGAATCTAACAGAGAGAGGAATATTTATCGCAAAGGACTGCAGATTGCAAGGAATGCAGATCCTTTGCAGGCTGTTCTCAAGATAAATATTCAGAATGAAGATTATGGCTAGAATTAAAGATATTGCTAAACTTGCAAATGTAAGTCCCTCTACAGTATCCAACGTGATCCATGGCAGAAAAAACAAGTTAAGTCCTGAGCTCTATGAAAAGGTGCAAAGGATTTTAGAAGAAGAGCATTATGTTACGCACCGGGGGGCCCAAATGTTGACAAAACAGGGCTCCCGTCTTATTGCTCTGATTTTGACCTATAGCAGAGCTGAAGAGGAAAGTATTGTACAGGATCCCTTTGTTTCTTCGATTATCGGTGCAGTACAAAGTGCGTTGCAGAAGGAAGGATATTTTCTTTTGCTGTATGCCAATCCCCAAATGGAGCTTTGTACCAAAATCACTTTAGAGTGGAATGTGGAAGGGATTATTCTGTTGGGAGCAAAGCGTGAAGACTACTATTATTTACGTTCTCTGAATTCGGTACCGGTTGTTACTATAGATACCATTTTCTTTCCGGAGGATCATTCCTATGTTAATGTAGGACTGGAGGATTACCGGGGAGCGCTGGAGATGACTCGCTACCTGCTTTCCAAAGGACACGAAAAAATTGCTTTTTTATCATTGATGGACGGCATGGATGTTTTACGGAAAGATGCCATAGACAATATCCGGTATCAGGGGTACCTACAGGCTTACGAAGAAAAAAACTTAGCGGCGGATCGGAGCCTTTGCCGAAATTTATCCTATGATGGGAAAATCAGACAAAAGCAGTATAAGGACTTTTACCGGGAGAATTTTTGGGGCTGTACGGCTTTATTTTTTACAGCAGATATTATGGCCCTGGAAATGATGAGCTTTTGTATGGATCAAAAGCTACGAATTCCGGAAGATATTTCCATTGCCGGATATGATGGGATTTTTGCGGCAAAGAGAGCAAGACCTCGGCTTTGCACCATTTGTCAGGACGGCACGGAAAAGGGAAGACGGGCAGTGATGGAATTGTTACTTCTGCTTAAGGAAGAGCGGGATATTGGAACTCGTAAAAAAGATATTCGCTTACCTGTATTTCTGGAGAAAGGAAGTTCTGTGCAGACG
Organism: Oribacterium sp.; assembly: GCF_057249185.1. Classification (NCBI taxonomy): domain Bacteria; kingdom Bacillati; phylum Bacillota; class Clostridia; order Lachnospirales; family Lachnospiraceae; genus Oribacterium; species Oribacterium sp. Next base: position 7,252 of record NZ_DBHIGR010000094.1, on the reverse strand, counting down.
GTAGGAGAGCAAAAGCAATCCCCCGGGCTACAGCTTCATTTGCAAAAGGAAGCGGAGTTTAAGGATAGAGAAAAGTTCTTAGAGGAAGTGTAGTGTGCTTCCGTAACGGAATAGAAGATTGCATGCGAATAGTGTATTGTTAATGGAATAATATATTGTTTTCTTTGGAAGGAGAAGAAGATGAAAAAAACATGGTGGAAGGAAGCCGTTGTGTATCAGATTTATCCCAGAAGCTTCTGTGATAGTAATGGAGACGGTATCGGAGATTTGCCGGGAATTGAAAGCAAACTGGATTATCTTAAGGAATTAGGGATTGATGTAATTTGGCTTTCCCCTGTTTATCGTTCTCCCAATGATGACAACGGCTATGATATCTCCGACTATGAAGATATCATGGAAGAGTTTGGTACCATGGCGGATTTTGACCGTCTGTTAAAGAAGGCTCATGAAAAAGGCATTAAGATTGTGATGGATTTGGTAGTAAACCACAGCTCCGATGAACATGCCTGGTTTATGGAGAGCCGTAAGGACAAGGAAAATGCCAAGAGAGATTACTACATTTGGCGAAAGGGAAGACCTCTGTCCACTGTTTCTAAGGAAGAGCAGGAGCGCTTTGCAGGAGATATTGTGGAGTATCGGGGAGAAAAACTTCTTCCTCCCAACAACTGGGGTTCCTTCTTCTCCGGACCGGCTTGGGTATTTGATGAAAAGACCGGAGAATTTTACCTTCATCTCTTCTCCAAGAAGCAGCCGGATCTGAACTGGGAAAATGAAGTTGTCAGAAAAGAAGTTTTCGATATGATGTGTCGTTGGTGTGAAAAGGGAATTGACGGCTTCCGTATGGATGTTATTTCTCTGATTTCTAAGCCTGAGGGACTGCCAAGTACAGAAATTCCAAAAGGGGCTGTTTATGGAGACGGCGCAGTTTGTGCCAATGGTCCCAGAGTCCATGAATTTTTGCAGGAGATGAATCAAAAGGTGCTCTCCAAGTATGATTTAATGACTGTAGGAGAAACTGCGGGAGTAACCTTAGAGGAAGCGAAAAAATATGCCAATGAAGCGCAAACCGAGCTCAACATGGTTTTCCAGTTTGAGCACGTGAGCATGGATGAGAATCCTAAGTACGGTTTTAAGTGGAACACCGGAAGAATGCCTTTGGTGCCTTTAAAGAAAAATCTGGAAAAGTGGCAGCTGGGCTTAAAGGATGTGGCTTGGAACAGTATCTATCTTTGCAACCATGACCAGCCCAGAGTCATTGCCCGTTTGGGAGATGACGGAGGTCAGTACAGAGAGCGTTCCGCAAAGTGTATTGCCACCTTCCTTCATATGATGCAGGGAACTCCTTATATTTATCAGGGAGAAGAGCTGGGCATGGGAAATTATCCCTTCACCGATCCTTCCCAGTTTAGGGATTTGGAAAGTATTAATGCTTATGAAGAATTGACAGAGAAGCTTCATATCAGTCCGGAGGAGCTGTTCCCCATGATTGCCCATAAGAGCAGGGACAATGCCAGAACTCCCATGCAGTGGAACAGTGAAAAGGAAGCGGGCTTTACCACAGGAACTCCCTGGATTGCGGTAAATCCCAACTACACTACAGTGAATGCGGAGGAGCAGCTGAAGAGACCGGATTCCGTCTTCCACTACTATCAGAAGCTGATTGCGTTACGGCATAGCTCAGAGCTGATAGTGTATGGAGACTTCCGTTTATTACTTCCTGAGGATCCGGACTTGTTTGTTTATGAGCGTTCTTTGGGAGAGAAGAAGCTTTTGGTGGTCTGCAACGTATCGGAGAATGAACGAGATTTCGCTATTCCGGAGGAGTTTAAGACAGGAAAGCTCTTGATCCACAATGTGGAAGAGGAAGATGCCAAGAGAGGTCACTTGCTTCCCTATGAGGCCTTTGTATTAGAAATTTAAAAAATCTGTGTCAGACATTGTCGCAGCATAACAACTGTCATTTTTCGGAAGAATAGAATGATAGAAAAGGAAAAATATAGTAAGGAGAAAAAATGAGAAAAGAATGGTGGCAGGAGAAGGTCGCTTACCAGATTTACCCAAAAAGCTTTAAGGATACTAAGGGAAACGGAATCGGAGACATTCGGGGAATTATCGAAAAACTGGATTATTTGAAAAGTCTGGGGATTGATATTATCTGGATTTCTCCCTGCTTCCTATCCCCATTGGCAGACCAGGGCTATGATATTGCGGATTACTACAAGATTGATCCCCGCTTCGGTTCCAATGAGGATATGGAGGAGCTTTTGGCGGAGGCTAAGAAAAGGGACATGCATATCCTTTTGGACTTAGTGGTAAACCATTGCTCCGATGAGCATGAGTGGTTCCAAAAGGCCGTTGCGGATCCCAAGGGGCCCTATGCGGATTATTTCTTCTTTGAAGAGGGAATCGACGGAAAGGAGCCCAATAACTGGCGTTCCTATTTTGGAGGTTCCGTTTGGGAGAAGGTACCGGGAACGGAGAACACCTATTACTTACACCTCTTCCATAAGAAACAGCCGGATTTAAACTGGGAGAATCCAAAGCTTAGAGAAGAAATCTACAAGATGATTAACTGGTGGTTGGACAAGGGGGTATCCGGTTTCCGTATTGATGCCATTCTGAACATCAAGAAGGTATTCCCCCTTCAGGGACATCACTATCCTGCAGACCGAGAGGACGGTATGGCCGCCTGCACCAATATGATCTATGAGGCGGAGGGAATCGGAGAATTCCTTCGGGAAATGCGGGATCGTTGTTTCCGCCCTCACAATGCCTTTTCCGTGGGAGAGGTCTTTAATGAAACAGAGGAGCAGATTCCGGAGTTTATCGGAGAGGACGGCTATTTCTCTTCCATGTTCGACTTCCGTGCCCATAGTAGCGGACATTCCGACAAGGGATGGTTTGACAATAAGCCGGTTACCCCCAATGCTTATCGGGACAACTGCTATTTAACCCAAAGATTGGTAAATCCCGTAGGATTTATTTCCACCGTCATTGAAAATCACGATGAGTCCAGGGGAGTAAACAGCTATATTCCCGCTGAGGATTTAAGTGATACTTCCAAGAAGTTTATTGCCACCATGCTGATGATGCAGAGGGGTCTTCCCTTTATCTATCAGGGACAGGAAATCGGTATGGAAAATGTGGTTTTCCACGACATTTCCGAAGTAGACGACATTTCCACCCTGGATGAATATAAGATCGCCTTGGAAAATGGTTATAGCAAGGAAGAGGCGTTAAAGATTGTAAATCGTTACAGTAGAGACAATGCCAGAACTCCTATGCAATGGACAGGCGGTAAGGAAGCAGGCTTTACCACCGGGAAACCCTGGCTTCCCGTAAATCCCAACTATACAAGGATTAATGTGGAAAGCCAGGAGAAGGATCCGGCTTCCGTTCTGGCCTATTACAAAGCGCTTTGTGCTCTTCGTAAGCAGGAGGAGTATAAGGAAGCGGTGGTTTATGGAGACTTTATTCCCTTCCTGGAGAAGGAAGACCGCTTGATGGCTTTTTACAGAAAGGGAGAGAAGAAAACTCTTTTGGTTTTGGGCAATTACAGAAAAGAAGAAAGAGAAGTGGAGGTTCCCGGAACGATTAAGAAGGTGCTGCTTTCCAATGTAGAGCCAAAAATCAACGGAAATACCGTAAAGCTTTCCGGCTATGAGGCTTTGATTTTAGAAGTGGAATAAACAAGTAAGATAAGAGTGAGGACACAAAATCCTCACTCTTTTTCCATTTTTTTGCCACATTTTTTTTCTATTCTATGTCTTGTCAAAAGGAAAACAGCTTCCCAAGACCATGAAATAATGCAAGTTTTCAATAGTAAATAAAAAGAAAGAGCTAAGTCATAAGGGAGAAAGCTTTGGCTTAGTAAGGAGGTAAATTATGGCAAGAGGAAATAGAGTAGCAGGAATTGTGGCATCCGCCCTTCTTTTCGGAGCAGTATCCGGAGGCACTATGGTGGGGGTAAATGTGTTGGCAGATCAACACCGTTCCGAAATTGTAGCGAGTGTGAATGAGCTTACCGGACAGGGACAGAAGGAAAGCTCTTCTCCCATTCAGAAAACGGTAGCAAAGGATAACAACGACAGTTCTTCCGAAAAGACTACTACATCCGGAGAAGAGAGTGTGTCCAATATTGCTAAGACCGCAATGCCTTCCGTAGTTTCCATCACAAACACCATTAAGTATCAGCAGAACGGCTTTTCTCTTTACGGTCAGGGGCAGACGCAAGAGGCGGCAGCCAGCGGTTCCGGTGTGATTATCGGAGAAAATGATAATGAGCTTCTGATTGTGACCAATAAGCATGTGGTAGAGGATTCCACTTCCCTGTCCGTACAATTTGTGGACGGAAAGTCCTACGATGCAAAGATTAAGGGAACAGACAGTGATGCGGATTTAGCTGTAATTGCCGTTCCTTTGGATTCCATTTCCGCAGAAACCAGGAAGAGTATTAGCACAGCCACCTTCGGGGATTCCGATGCCTTAAGCGTAGGAGATCAGGTAGTGGCTATCGGAAATGCATTAGGTTACGGACAGTCTGTAACCACCGGTATTATCTCTGCCAAGGATAGAGACATTCAAACGGAAAATGGTTCGGAAACCGGCCTTTTACAAACCGATGCAGCCATTAATCCCGGAAACTCCGGCGGCGCCTTACTGAATATGCAGGGAGAGTTAATCGGTATCAATGTGGCAAAGTATTCCGATACAACTGTAGAGGGTATGGGCTACTCCATTCCTGCCAAGAAGGTTCAGGAAATCGTGGAGACACTCTCCAAGAGAGATACCAGAGAAAAGGTAAAGGATGATGAAAGAGGCTACATCGGTATTCAAGGAAAAACGGTGGACAGCAGTATTGCGGAAGCCTACAACATGCCCCAAGGAATTTACGTCTATAAGATTTTAAAGGGTGATGGCATTGATAATTCCGCTTTACAGGAAAAGGATATTATTACCAAGTTTGACGGACAGGGCGTAAGAAGCCTGGAGGATTTGGTTTCCTTAATCTCCGGCTATAAGGCAGGAGAAAAGGTGGAGGTGACTGTAAAACGTCTTTCTGCCAAGGGACAATATGAAGAAAAGACGGTAGAAGTAACTTTAGGAAAGAACAGTACTGACAATAACTAAGAAAAGCTTCTTTCGGAGATATCTGCAAACCTTAAAGAAGATGAGATTTTTAGAAAAATGATATTTTCATAGAGGAGGCTTTAAGCTTCTCCTTAAAAGTAGGAAAAATGAACGGAAAATAAAAAATAAATTGTGTGATTGCGATAAAAAAAGCTTCTGAGACGAGTTCCGGAAGCTTTTTTTATGCTATACTAAACAAATATGTCTTATGATATTTTTCAGATGGAAGAGACAGGATACAAGACAGAAAGATGACAGAGAAAGAGAAGGCCGAAAGAACATGGGAGGAAAGTTTTTCAAAAAAAGAATAGGGATAGCTTTCTTTCTATGTTTTTTTCTCGGGCTTAGCTTTTTTTTCTTCCGGGAGGAAGGAAAAGGAAGGGAAAGAGAAGCCATAAAGGAGGCAGTGTCCTTTACCAAAAGAACTGCCGTTCTTACGGGGGAAGAGAAGAGAAGCTACAGAGAGGAATATGGAGAATATATTCGGTATAAAAATATTTCCTATCCTTCCGCCTACCCCAACAATTTCTTTGATGCATACCTGTATCCGAAAGAACGACAGAAGGAGGTTCTGGGCACCATCCTTTATTTTCATGGAGGCGGTTTTGTGTCCGGCAGTAAAAATGTTGTGGACCAGCATCCCTATTTTCTGGAATGGCTGAAGAACGGGTTCCAAGTCATCGCCATTGACTATGCTTTGGCGCCGGATTATCCCTATCCTATCGCCCTGAGGCAAGCTGCCGCTGCTGTAAAAACCATAGTACAGAAAAAGGATATTTTAGGGATTGATCCGAATAAGCTTATTATTCTGGGAGACAGTGCAGGAGCTGCACTGGGAGGACAGTTTATCCTTAGCCAGCTGGATGATAAATACAGAAAAAGATTAAAGGTGGAAGAGGTTTTTGGAAGGGGAAAGGGCAGGATTTGCGGCTTTATCTCTCTTTCCGGTCTCCTGGATACTACCCGTTACGGGCAAACCAATTCGATAGAAAACAATTCTTATTTTCGAAACTGGGGAATTGCCTATTTTCAGGAAAAAGATTTGGAAAAGGGAAAAAAGGCGAAGGAAGCCTCTGTTTTGCAAAATATTGAAAAAAGCTTTCCTCCCACTTTTCTGTCAGACGGAAACCTGGGATCCTTTCAGGAACAGGGGAAGGACTTTCAAAGAAAGCTCCGTCAAATTGGCGTTCCGGTGGAAAGCTATTTTCCCGGTAAAAATGAGGGGGAATTGCCCCATGACTTTGAATTGCAAGTGCATAGACCGGAGGCGGAACGGCTTTTAAGAAGACAAATCGCCTTTGCGAAGAATCTGCTTTCCTAAGAATTTTTTAATACCGCTGTTGTACAGGAAGGAAAATATGATCAAAGATAAACAAAAACAGCTAAATCAATTACAGGTCCTCTTCGACGGAATCGTCATAGCTTTGGCCTATTTTTTGGCATGGTATTTTGCGATTGAGAATCCTATTTTTCCGGAGGGCCATGGCGTACTTTCTCCTAAGGTGTATTTTACCGCCCTGCTTCCCCTGATTCCGGGATATTTAATTTTGTATTGGATTTTCGGGCTTTATCATCCTATGCGTACCATGCGGATGAAAAATGTGCTTTTTCGTATTATTCAAGCCAACAGTGTGGGGCTTTTGATTTCCGCCTCTCTTTTCTTTGCCTTTCGTAAATCCGGTTATTTTGAGCATTTCTCCACCAAGGTCTTGTTTTATAACTATCTTGGCAATATTTGCTTAAATACCTTGGAGCGTTATGGTTTAAGAAGATTCCTGGCCACTCTTCGAAAGAAGGGCTTTAACCAAAAGCACCTTATTCTGGTGGGATTTTCCGCGGTTTCCAACCGTTTTATCGACGCTTGTAAAAGAAATCCGGATTGGGGCTATACCATTTACGGTATTGTGGATGATTTTGCGGAGAAAGGGGAGTCCTATAGAGGGGTATCCGTAATCGGAAGAATCAAGGAGCTGGGAGACTTCCTGGCTCAAAACACGATTGACGAGATTGCCATTACCCTGCCCCTTGCCGCTTATGAAAAGCTTCCGGGAATTGTGGCGGTTTGTGAGAAATCCGGTGTCCATACCAAATTTTTACCGGACTATCAGGAGATTATTCACTC
>NZ_DBHIGR010000093.1:0-8592 GCF_057249185.1 Oribacterium sp. | reverse complement strand
TATTGCTTTTGAGATTACATTGTTCTTGAAGTTATAATGCTCTTAAAGCTATATTACTCTTAATGCTTTGGAATTATCTTTAGCCCCAGAAGTAATGTCCGGTAATTAAAGAATAAATGCCCATAACTGCTACAACAGCACAAGCTATAATTTGCAATGGACGAATGCGTACGCTTGTTCCGTTTTCATGAGCTTGTTTAATCATAAGAATCTGCCCTACGCACATTACCAAGCAGACAAGAGTAACGATAATAGTCATGGTTTGCTGGTTCATTTTACTTCCCCCTAAAAATTAAAGTGATTTGTTTATTCCCTTAAAAAAGAAAATATTAATTTTAATCCTTAAGAATTGTAAGCAGAATACTAATGTCTGTCAAGAGAAATCTTAATCTTTTACGGAAGCTAATTGACTTCTTAGATGATGAATTTATAATAGTTTTGCATGTATAGGATAGAGAGTTTTTTCCTATCCCGTAAGTGAGATTATGGAGAAGAAGTAAACGTTACTGTTTATCAATATTTGTAGCAGCTTTCAGGAGGAAAACAAGATGAATCAGACTATTATGATTGTAGCCGGTGTGGTAGTTGTGTGGGCAGTTTTATTTGTTGTTATGATGAGCTTTCAAAAAAAGCGTAAGGCAGGGGAACAGCAATTTAATGCGGATAATGCTTATAAGGCGCTCTTACATTTGTACTGCGATCATGTTGCTATTGACGGAAACAGTCTTTCCGCATTTTCCCATACGCAGGGAGAATACATGCAGACTATCGTAGCGTTGGAGCCGGGACAGCATAAATTGGAAGGTATTTTCCGCTCTACAGAGGCAGGCGTTACAGGCAATAAGAATTTGGTCAGTGAAAAGCTTAGTATTGATATTGATTTGGAAGCAGGGCATGTCTATTCTGCAGCCATGTATTTTTATTCCGCAGAAGATAGAAACGAGTATTACAAGGGACAGACCGGAAAGGCTATTGCAGAAGTGCCTCTTTCTATTGTTAAGGGCAGCGACCAGGTTAAGGCCTATGTCATTGTGTATGAAGAGCAATAAAAGTAGCTAGAGAAAGTGGGGGCTTCATGTGGAAAATAAAGTCTAATACTTATTTAGATGAAAATGGATCCTGCCACTGGCAAATTAGGTACTATTCGCCCAATCCGATTTTTTCTTTCTTTGGTCTTCTTTTCTTACTGGGAATATTTTTTCTGATATATAGGCAATTGGGCTTAGATAAGAGTGTGTGGCTTCTGTATGGACTGCTCACTATGTATTCCGCCTTTTGCGTATGGGATATCTACAAATGTTTCTTTCTTACTTATATTGTGGAAGCAATTCTGTATGAAGAGGAGATAGTACTTCTTTACCATAAGGGGGAAAGTCGGAGGATTCCTTATACGGAAATAGGATTTGTGGATTTTCAACTCCATGAGGGTATGGGAAGTAGAGTGCGTTTTTCGCCCCACTTTAGCCTTTACAAGAAGAACAGCACGTCAAAGATTCTGGATTCCGTATTTAAAAACGAGTATTTAGTTTTTATAGGGGAAGTAGAACTTCTGGAGGATTATCTTAGGATTAAAGAAATTCTGGCGAAAAAGGGAAAACATTGTGTGGAACCCAGGGAAACCGAAGAGTGCTTTCGAAGAGGAAGGCTTAGCAGGCAAGCTAGAAGAGATATTGGATAAGAAAAGAATCGTACGATTTTCGTTGCAGAAATCGTACGATTTTATCATCCTAAGAAAAGGAGGGGCAACGATGTCTATTACTGCAACGGAGTTACGGTTGAACTTGAGTAAGTACAATTTAGAAGAAGCTCGTGAAGAGGGAATTATTTTGGATTGAATAAATATGCAATAAAATGCAATTTCATACATTTTACATATTTCATACACAAGTTAAACATAAGTTTCTGCGATAGTAGGGCGTGTAAAGAGCAACCCAATCACAGAAAAGAGGACAGTATGAAAAAGAATAAAAATAAAATGAGTATATGGCTGGCGGCAATGGCGATGAGTATGGCCATCGTAGGATGTTCCAATGCAAAGACTGCTACAACAGCGGCAGCAACTACTGCCCAGAGCACAGAGGCGGTGGCAACGAACACTTCCACAAAAACAACGGCAAGTTATTCCGAGGAAGACTTAAATACATCTTATTCCGACTCCGATACCAAGATTGAGTTGAGTAGCGGAAATGCCAAGATTACCGGTGAGGGCGCAAGCTATACGGATGGCAATATTGTCATTACCAAGGCCGGAACCTATGTCTTTAGCGGAGAGTTCAACGGACAGATCATTACGGAGGTGGGCGACGAAGACCTGGTACACATCGTTTTCAACGGCGTAAATATCACCAATACGACTTCCTCCGTCATTAACGCAGCTACCGGACGTAAGATTGTGTTGACCTTAGTGGACGGCACCACAAACACCATCACAGACGGCACAACATATAATTATGCAGAGGGAGAGGATGAGCCGGATGCGACCCTCTTTGTAAAGCAGGATTTGACCATTAACGGAAACGGAACTTTGAATATCAGTTCTAACTATGCAACAGCCCTTAAGGCAAAGGATAATCTCATTATCTTAGGCGGAAAGATTAACATTGAATCTGTAGGAAAGGCCATCAAGGGAACCGACTCCGTTACCATTGAAAATGCGGAAATCACCATCAATGTAGAGGATGACGGTATCACTACAGACGGAGCCTTGGTCATCAACAGCGGAACCATTAAGATGGAGAAGGTTGGAGAAGGTCTGGAGGCTGTTACCATTGATATTAACGGCGGAACCATTGACATCGTGGCGAGCGATGATGGTATCAATGCCCGTGGCTTGATTGATGACAGCGCTACAGATGAGGAAAAAGAAGCTTACGGAGAGGAAAATCAGGCGGATACCTATTTCCGTATTACAGGCGGTACGGTAAATGTGACAGCAGGCGGAGATGGTATTGACTCCAACGGTCAGGTCTATATCGAAGGCGGCAGCTTAAATGTTTCCGGACCTGCTTCCGGACCGGATGTAGCTTTAGACTATAACGGAAAGGCAACGATTACCGGCGGAACCTTTGTCAGCACCGGTGTGCAGGAAATGTTTGAATCCTTTGACAGCAGTTCCACACAGAACTTTATCAATGTGTTCTATTCTAGCACGGTAAGTGGCGGAACAGAGGTGAAGGTAACAGACAAGAGTGGAAATGTAGTGCTTAGCTACACACCGACCAATGACTTTACGGCAGTGATTCTTTCTTCCGACAAGCTTGTGACAGGAGAGACCTATACCGTAAGTGCGGGAAGCAATAGCGAAGAAATTACAATTTCTGCAGGAGAAAATACCATAGGTGAACAAAGTGGCGGCATGGGCTTTGGCGGTGGAAACGGTACTCCTCCAAGCGGAGCTCCCGGTGGTGATGGCATGGGACAGCCACCTGAGAAGCCGACAGATGCCAATGGAAATGAGTTAGCTATGCTGGAGCCACCCAGTGGACAGGGAAGCAATAGTGAAAGCAATTAATATCATTTCGGGAAGTTTTTGAAGAAATAGCTATCAGCAGATGGAAAACAGGGAAGGCTTAGGATCTTCCCTGTTTTTTATATGAAAAAGTATTTTATCCAAATGTCTCCCAATCATCTGAATTCCTACCTTATCCCCATCTAATCTTTATCTAATTCCCATCTAATTCATAATTAAAACCTATAAAAACATATTCAATATTCATATAAACATAATGCATTTATCACAAAATTTAATCAGCAAAACTGTGGTATATTTTAACATTTTCTTTTAAGCTAAGGAAGCGATTATATACATTTTATACAATAAATTGAAACATCAAAGGAGATGACATGAAAAAAGCAAAACGATTACTGGCAAGTACCATGCTGTGCACATTGGCTTTACAAGGAGTGGTTTTTGCCGCAGGAAATGGAGAGACAGTTTCTACAGTTACTCTAGAGAGCACAGTGACCAATGGTAGTGTTCCGGAGGAGAATAGGGGCAGCATCACAAGTGTATTTTTGGGAAATGATGTAAACCAGGATAGTAGCACTCTTCCTGCAGAAGGAGGAAAGCTAAAAATCGGCCTAATGCTGGACATCAACAATCGTCCTGATGGATATGAAACAATTCGAGTCAAGGCGGAATTTAAAACAAGTGATGGACTGGTTTCGGAAAAACTTCTGCCTCTTGAAGAGGAAGATTTATCTTTAAAGAAGGGAAAGAGAAGTTTTTCTGTAAGTATTCCGGAAAATGAGGAAAACAGCGAAAGAACGATAACCCTCTACTTTAACTGTTGGGGAGATGAAGAAAAATTCCAAGATGCTCCGATTCTTACAATTACCCAAGAGCCGGGAACAAAAGAACTTGCAAAGGCGGAAATCACTAAGCTTAGTGCCAATAAAACGGAACTGGCTAAGGGAGGAGAAATTTTACTGCATGTTAAGGGAAAAAACCTTACAGAGGACAATCTTTTCGGAAAGGTATATAGGGAAGAAAAGGGAGAGTATCTTGAAGATAAAGGTTTAAGTGAAAGCTTAAAAGGCGGTTGGGAAGGACTGGAAAACAATAGAACCAAGTCTTTGTTCCTTCCGGATGCAGAGGGAGGCATTCAGAAATATAAAGTTCAAGTAGGAACAACGGATGCCCCGGAGGATTTATTTTCCGATGCATTGGAAATCTCTGTAGGGGGAGAAGAAAGTAAGAAGAAGGTACAGTTCATGCCCCGTCTGGTTAGTCTTTCCGATGGCGGGCGGAAAATCACCGTATACTTTTACGAGAAGATTTCTGCGGCAAAGGACCTGGATTTTCTGAAGAAAAGCATTTTCCTGAAAACAAAGGAAGAGGAGGGCTATGCTCCCTTAGAGGCAGAGGATGCGCTGGAATTTGTAGATGAGCATACCTTGGAAATCCGTTTGCACGCTGCCAAGGACTTCAAAAATACCGCGAAGATTAAGGTGGAAGAGCGGAGTATTTTAGATACCAATCGACAGGTGGAAAATAATCCCTTTGAGAGCTTCTTGCAGCAGTCTGGTGCCATCAGTGAAGTGAAGATTGAAGAAGGAACGGTTCTTTCCTCAGAGGGAGGACAGGTTCGTCTTCGAATTAAGGGACAGAACCTTTCCAGGGAAAAGTTTCGATTGAAAGTGCTTCCCAATAAGCTTTTCAGTGGAAAGGAAGAGGACAATATCTTTGAGCCCACAGACCTTAAAATTGAGGCGGATACCGGCTTAGCAGAAAATGTAGAGGAAGCGGAGAAGGAAGGCTTGGTTGTCAGCTTTTCTATTCCGAAAAATGAAAGTAAAGAGATGAGAAGCTTTACTTTACGTTTGTCTGCTGACGGCGGATTAAGCTTTAAAAATCGCTTTTCTAAGGTGGCACTTCCGAATGAGAAGCTGGTGGTGACACAGCTTTATGAGGGACAGGAGGAAGGTATTCCGGCAATTTCCTTTGCATCCATTCAATCCTATGGAACTTCCGGAGGAGGAACGGAGGTGGTGGACAATACCCACACCGTCAGTCCCACAGGACAAGGCAGTAAGAAGACTCTCGTGCATCTTTACGGCATTAACCTGGATGAAAAGAAGAGTAAGATCAAAATTGTGGATGAAAATGACATTACCTGGTATCCGGTGAATGATGCAACATCTGATAGTTCCAGCAACTTCATTATGATTGCTTTTAACCATACCGGAATCACCGGAAATGGAAACAGTCAGGTGATGGAAGTCATTTGTCCCAATAATTTCAAAGGAGATAGAACTTTTACTTATTATATTGCCCCGGACGGAGTGCACTATGATATGCAACACAAGGTTACAGCTACAGTGTTGGATGACAAGACTCCGAACAAGCTGGAACTATCCGGAAAGAACATTCGCGCAGTGAAAGTAAGCTATGTGGATACGGAGGGGAATATTTTGGAGGATCCGGAATATATACAGGGCTATAGCTTTGCCAAAGTAATGTCCTTTGGTATCGTTCCCAAGGAGCTTTCCGGCTATAAGGCAAAGTCTTATCGTTACGGTAGTATTCAGAATAAGAAAATGCAGTGGACGGAAGGGGACATTCGTATTTTAGATAACCTGAATGTTAAAGATATGGCAGAACTTCAGTTTGTCTATGAGAAGGACAACACAGGAAAAGAAGAAAAGCCTAATCCCTCTGAAAATACTGAAGCCTCTCACGAAAAGCAAGAAAGCGGCAAGATTTCCGGAGATACTTCCGGAAACATTTCCGGAAATGGAAGCTATCGTTCCTCTTCTTATAGTAGCTCCGGTATGTCCACTACAACGAAAGTAGGAGCAGTGCTGGGAGAAAGTCGAGATACCACGCTTTCCGGAACTTGGCAAAGGGATGAAAAGGGCTGGTGGCTGTCTGCAACTGACGGAACTTATCCAAAATCTCGATGGGCGGAAGTCAACTACGAAGGAAGACCTCAGTGGTTCTACTTCGGAGAAGAGGGCTATATGGCTACCGACTGGGTTTTGGTAAATGGAAAATGGTATTATCTAAATCCATTGACAGGCGCTATGCATGAGGGCTGGCTCCTTTGGAAGGATCAGTGGTATTACTTAAGTAACGGCACCGGAGAAATGAAAACCGGTTCTGCCAATATCAATGGGCAAGACTATCATTTTGATGAGAAGACCGGAGAACTGAAATAAAAGCAGAGGCTACACATCAGGCGATAGAGAGTCGTACAAAATGAGATATCGCACGCTTTGCGAGAAATCCTCGTTATGAATAAATACCCCCGGAATACTTTTAATCCAATACTTTGGAGAAAAGTATTTCGGGGGTGCTTTTTAGAAAAGAATATAGACTGAAGAAGGGATGAAAAATGAGATTTTCTCGAATCAGTATATTTTCAAAGAAGAGCTATTTAGACAAGACACTAAATCTTCGCCCTAAAGGACTTGACAATGCCGCGTACTGCCCCATAGCCCACTCCGGCTACCGGCCAAACAATCCAGCTGATGTCCCAGCGCCGGGTAATAAAACTGTAGCCAAGATAGATAGCGATTACCAAGCACCAGTAAATTTGCCCGACGTTTTCATTTTTGTACTCATCCATCTTTTTCTCCCTTCTATAATCCCCTTGCTCTAAAAGCATGTTCAAGGCATCCCAAATAATATTCGTTTTGACAATCCGAAACACGCCAACGGCCACAAAAAGCAGAAGGAAAGGCACGGCAAGAGCGGTATGGAGATCATCTTCTCCGAAGATAATCATACTGATAAAGATGGGACTTGCCGCAATGATGCAAAGAAAAATACCTAAAATCATCTGAGAAGTATAAGTTCCCTGGTAACGGGATTTTTTCTCCTGCACCATACCATTTACCCCGTAAGCAGTATTCAGAAGCTCTTTTTCTATATAATGGAATCGATCTCCTTCAATGGAGTTTTTGATAAATAAGGCTACTCCTGCTCCTGCCAAAAGGAAGAGGAAGAGCACACCGATACCTACGGCTTTTCCCTCTGAGAGAGAAAGAAGAGAACTTTCCTGAAGCGTGCTTAAAACAATCAATAGGCTGGGGGAAAGGATACAAAGCAGTACGCCCAGAGCAATCTGGGAAGCTGCTTGATTCTTGTGTTCCAGAAAAGCATTGGCCTCCTCCATGGAAACAGAAACCTCCTTTAAGGAGGATTCCGTATCAATCTTTAGGGTTTCTCCCGGACTGTCCAGCTCTATCTCATCCTTTAAGAGGTAATCAGTACTTACGGAAAAAACCTCGGACAACTTCAAAATCTTATTCATATCCGGAATGGACTGGGCGCTTTCCCATTTGGAAATGGACTGCCTGCTGACTTCCAGCTTTTCTGCCAGGTCTTCCTGAGACCAGCCATTTTTCTTTCGTAATTCAATAATCTTGTCTGCAAGTATCATACTCTACTCCTTCTCTTTTTTTAGGAAAATGTCTTTGATCGCTACGTTTTTACGTCTCTCATACTATCGAAAAATCCGGTTGCAGGGAAGAAAGCAGGCTTGTCAATTTGACAACCGGCGGTTGCAAAGCCTTGATTTTCCGTGGAAAAATAATATTTCGAAGAAAAGCTTCAGAATGGAGAAGTGTGATGACCGAATTGAAACAACCGTTTTGGGAAAACGAGATCCGATATGTGCTTTTCGGGTATTATTATATCCCGAACTTGACTTTAGTGGAAGAAGAAAGAAGGATCAGGCGCAGTCTTTGAACTCCTGCTTGCATGAGTTTGTAATTCACTTGATTTATTAAGAAAGATATAGTACGATTGCATTACAAACAAATGCAGATTTAATGGAGGTGTGACTATGGCAAATGGATTACTTCAGCTTCGTATAGACGAAAACCTTCGGAAGGAAGCTTCCGATGTATATTCTCAGCTTGGCCTTGACTTGCCTACGGCAATCCGGATGTTCCTGACTCGTTCTGTGCAGGTGCGCGGCATTCCATTCAGCATGATCCTGCCGGAAGAGAACTATAAGGCGACGGCAGCTATCGTTGCCATGAAGCGCATGAGTAGTGATGCGGAGAATGCCGGTGCAGCCGACATGACGCTGGATGAAATCAATGCGGAGATCGAAGCCGTAAGGAATGGGAAATAACGTATGA
>NZ_DBHIGR010000092.1:0-8687 GCF_057249185.1 Oribacterium sp. | reverse complement strand
TTCATCGGAAATACTTCCCATAATCAAAGCGACTTTCATATTTCTCCTTTCAAAAGGCCATAACAAGAAAGGAACCGTAAAAAGAGGGTCGGGACAGTCCTTTGTACAGGCCTTCTCGGGAAGGACTCCCGATATTGACCTGTACAAGGGAAAACTGTTCCTTTATTTCCTCTTTTATACAGTTCCTTTTTCCAAATACGAATATATCTTTAAGGGTTCTACATAGCTGTCTCCGTCAAAAACACGCATATTTCCGCCGGACAGCTCATCGATTAAAATTACTTCGCCATTACAGCGTCCAAATTCCAGCTTAATGTCATAGAGGGTCAGACCTTTCTTCGCCAGATCCTCTTTGATGATTCCGGAAATCTCTTTAGTCTTTTCTTTCAGCTCTTTGTACTCTTCTTTCGTAAGAATCCCCAGCATAGCCAAAGCATCCTTCGAAATCGGCGGGTCATTTCTCTGATCATCCTTTAAGGTGACTTCTACGAAAGTCTCGGGAAGCACGGTTTTGTCCTGGATATACGCCCCGTACCTGCGGATGAAAGACCCTGTTGCAATAAAGCGGGCAATCACCTCCAGCCCCTTTCCAAAGACCTCACAGGGCAGTACAGTCATAGTGTTTTCCACTACGTTTGCATCCACATAATGTGTCTTCACGCCGTTCTTTCTTAAGAGCTCAAAGAAATACTTACTGCACTTCAAATCCTCTTTTCCAACGCCCTCAATGGTCAGGGCAACGGCATTCGCCCCCGGATCAAATACGCCATTCTCTCCGGTGACATCGTCTTTAAACTTTAAGACCAGATTGCCGTCCTCCAGTTTAAAAACATCCTTTGTTTTTCCGGTGTAAATCTTCTGCATAAATTCCTCCTTAAACTCACTGAAACGGTTCTCCAGAAATAAATGAAGCCTCGGAAGCAGGCTTCAAGTGAAACCTGCCTCCGGGGCTTTTATCCCTAAGGTGTCATACTGCCGTGCAGTATGTGTATCGCTCGGACCAGCTTTACCGGAACCCTAGATACACTTTCTCTCGTGATTTATTCTTGGGAATTAGTTCGAATTACGCCATCATCAAACACCATCTGCCTCATTCTGTCAAGGGTTTTTGAGAAAATATTTTGTCAGCATAGTAAATATAGATTTTCCTGCAGTACGGGTCCGGAATTAGGGCACGCTCTCGCTAACTTCGCCCTGCAAGGGTACTAAGCGAAAAACTGCAGTTACACTTTGTTTTTCGCAAGTACCCGCGGGCTCAGATTGCCCCCCATTCCGAACCCGTACTGCAGGAATATATCTACTGTATGATTTTAGACAAGTGTTTATTTCCGTCAAACCCTTTTCCTTACAAGATCCAGCGCAGGATGTAGTTTTTCAATCGGTCTATTTCAATATTACAGTACAGACTCTAACTTCTGTGGGTGAATCCCGTGCTTCTCCGCATATCCGGTAAGAATCAATGCCAATGCACCGTCTCCGGTTACGTTACAAGCGGTTCCGAAGGAATCCTGTAATGCGAAGATGGTCAGCATCAAAGCAGTTCCTGTCTCGTCAAAGCCAAGGACACCGGTGATGAGTCCTAAGGAAGCCATAACGGTTCCACCGGGAACGCCGGGAGCGCCGATAGCGAATACGCCCAATAAGAGGCAGAAGAGAATCATCTTCTCTACAGGAGGGAACTCATTGTAGAGCATCTTGGATACTGCCATAACGAAGAAGGTCTCTGTCATAACGGAGCCGCAAAGGTGGATATTGGCAAATAGAGGGATTCCGAAGTCCACCATATCTTCCCGGATAGTAGGCTCGGATTTTTTTGCACACTCCAAAGCTACGGAAAGAGTTGCTGCGGAGGACATGGTTCCTACTGCTGTCATGTAAGCAGGACCATAATGCTTTAAAACATTCATCGGGTTCTTCTTCGCATAAGCTCCTGCAAGGGAGTAAAGAAGAGTCAGCCAAATGTAATGTCCAATCATTACGATAATGATAATGATTAAGAAGATAGGTAACTGTTTGGTAATGGTTCCTTCGTAAGCCAAGGTGCAGAAGGTGGTACCGATTAAAAGGGGCAGTACCGGAATAACGAACTTGGTTACGATAGATAAAACGATGTTCTGGAACTCTTCCAATGCCTGGGTAATAATCTTGGAATTGTTCCAAGCTGCCGCAAGTCCCACCAATACAGAGAAGAAAAGAGCAGACATTACCGGCATAATCTGAGGAATGGACAGCTGGAAGACTACCTCAGGAAGCTCCTTTAAGCCATCCACATCCGGGTTGATGTTTAAGTGGGGTAAGATGGTATATCCGGAAAATGTGGCAAAAAATGCTGCTCCGATAGAGGATACATAGGCAATGAATAAAGCGACTATCAGCATACGAGAAGCATTGTTTCCCAGTCTTGTGATGGAGGGAGCAATAAATCCGATGATAATCAGTGGTACACAGAAGCTGATAAACTGTGCCGCAATATACTTTACAGTTACCACAATGTTCAAAATGGCATGGGATACACCATTATCCATTCCGCTTAAAGCCAGTCCTAAGCAAATGCCCACAGCCAATGCCACCAAAAGCTTAAAGGGCAGACTATGAATAAATCCTTGTTTTTCCATACTTTTTCTCCTTCTTATTTTGTTGTAAATTTCAAGCTCAATTTCAAGACATTTTTCAGTCTATTCTCCGGCTATTTCTTAAGCCATGTCTCGAGACATATTTAAATCTATTTCTTAATCTCTGCCGGTTTACGCAGTTCCGTCCCCCCGGTCAGGACGCCGCAGGCTCCTACACACAGGAATTCACATCCACCTGATCGGTCATTACCTTCAAAATCTCTCTGTCGGTGGATTGCATACCCACCTTTCCGATATAGCCCATATTTCTGATGGTCTTCTCCACATCCTCTTCCACAATGCCTTCTCCCCCATGGAAGCCCTGATCCTTCATACTCATGTGGTGAGCTAAAATCGCCGCATGAACGGAAGATGCAATCTTCGCCGCACAGCTGGGCTTGGCACCGTCACAGACAATGCCTCCCACATTGCCCAAGGTGTTGCTGATGGTACGGCCGATCTTCTGATAATTTCCTCCGCAAAGGTAGGTAATACCGGCACCTGCACCGCAGGAGGCACTAACCGCTCCGCAGAAGGCGGAAAGAGCACCGATATAATGCTTAATGTAAACAGACACCAGATTGCTGACAATCAAGGCTCTGTACATCTTCTCTTCGGAAATGGAAAGGGCTTTCGCATATTCCACCACCGGCATACTTACGGTAATGCCTTGGTTGCCGGAGCCGGAATTAATCACCACCGGAAGGGGACAACCGCTCATTCTGGCATCAGATCCTGCCGCCGCTCTGGCACAGGCACAGGCCCGTACATCAGATCCCCAGGTCTCCAAAATGGTCTTTCCCACACTGGCGCCCCAGGGATTGTCCAAACCCTCCTGAGAAATCGCCAGATTCATCTCCACCTGTCTCTGTAAAGACGGCCTTACCAAAGATAAATCCACCGTATTGGCATAATCCAAAATGCCCTGAAGGGACATCAGGCTCCGATCTCCTCCTGTGGAAATCACATCCTGCTTATCCTCTTCTCCCTCTTTGTAAAGAACTTCTCCATCCTTTTCCATGTAAATGATGTTACTGTGCTGGTTCGCAATCTCAAGCTTTACCTTGTGATGCTCGGACTGAAGCTCCACCTCGATGTAAAGCTTAGGGCCTTCCTCCTGAAAGCTTACCTTGCAAAAACCGGTATCCACCAGCTTTCTGCACTGTTCCCGATCCTCATCCGTAACGGTAGACAAAACCTCCAGCTTCAAATCGGAATCACCGCCAAGTACCCCCAGAATAGCCGCTACCTGCATGCCCTTCTGACCCCCGGAATTGGGAACGGTAACCGCCTTTACATTCTTAATAATGTTCCCGGAGCAGCAAAGCTTTATCTCCTTAACCTCTTCTCCCAGAAGCTTTCTTGCTGCCGCTGCGGCATAGGCGATGGCAATGGGTTCCGTACAGCCCATGGCCGGCACCAGCTCATTCTGTAAAATCTCCGTATAGTTGTTCATCAAGCTCTCTTCCACCAAAAGCACCTCCTAAAATATGTCTGAAAGGACTTTTAAACGAAACCTTCCTTCCCATAGTAAGCCTGAAGATTTTCTTTCGAAGCGACAAACTCGAAATCTTCCTATTCTTATTTGGATTTGCTCTAATCATATCAGTAATACGATTAAAAAGCACTAGGCGGATTTTGACGATTTTTTAACATATATTTTGTATGATTTGTATAATGATTCTGTATATATAAAAAATATTTTTATACAATATATAAGCCATAAGTCCTACCATAGAAGCACACACTCACAAACAACACCGGTATGGACTATAAAAAAGCAAAAAAAAAAGAGACTTGCAACAATATAGGATTGAAGATGAGGCAATCTGAGTTTTTCACTCCCTACAGAGCCCCTGCAAAGCGAAAGACTGTAGAAATCAAATATCTGAAGCGAATGATGCAGTATAGGCGTGAAAGAGAGCACTCTGAGCCCACCGGAGCAGCCTACAGAGCTCCAGCAAAGTGAAGGACTGTAAAAATCATAATAGAAGCGAATGATGCAGTGTGGGTTTGTAATAGGAGCAATCTGAATCCTCCGGTACTTGCAAACCTGCAAAGCGAAGAACTATAAAAATCAAATAGCTGAAGCGAATGATACAGTATAGGCATGAAAGAGAGCAATCTGAGCCCGCCGGTACTTGCGAAAAACAAAGGTACTGTAGTTTTTCGCTTAGTACCGCTGCAGGGCGAGGTTAGCGGGAGCGTGCTCGATTTCATGCCTATACTGCATCAGCGCGTATCATTACAAAGACTACAGTCCTTCCCCTTGCAGGGGCGAGCATAGCGGGAGCGTACTCGATTTCATGCCTATACTGCATCAAAGCCCCTTACCCCGCCATGCGTTCATACATACCGTAATAGCTTCTATCCTCCAGCATATCCTTTCGAAGCTTAAACACATCCTCAGGATCGTCCGTAATCATGCCGTCCACCGGACTTTGCAGGTATTTGATGATTTTGTCTTCTTCATTGATGGTCCAAACATAAATTTCCTTCCCCATATCCTGCACCTCTCCCATCAAGTAGCCGTTATAGGAGGAATCTTCAATCGCATAAAAGTCCACATTTTCCGTGGCAAAATCTCCGAATTGCACCGGAATCACTACCCCGGTCTTCCATTCCGGAGCAGTCTCTTCTATCCCCTCCATCAGGGAAATGTCTAAGGACATCAGGGGATTCGTCTTCTCCACCCCGTATTCTTCCAGCTTCTTCAGGAGGATTTCCGAAAAATTCTCCGGTTCCTTCCCGTGGGGCTTAATCTCAATAAGCAATGGCATATCCAACTCCTTTGCCTTCTGTACAAATTCCCGAAGGCTTGGAATTTTTCCGCTAAACGCCCCCTGTCGCACCGTCATGGCGGTGAGCTCCGAAAGGGTACAGTCATAGACCTTTTTTTCTATTCCGGTAAGGCGGGAAAGATCCACATCATGCATCACCACAAATTCCTGATCCTTAGTCAGCTGAATATCCAGCTCCACCATATCCGCTCCTGCCGACTTTGCCCCCTCTAAGGACTCTATGGTATTTTCCACCCCGGCGGAGACCAGCCCTCTATGGGCAATGATTTTCGCATCCGTATTGACCTCCCGGCCCATATAATCCATCACAGCTACAGTACTATGAAAGACAAAAAGTGCCAGTAGGAGGAAAATGGTGGCCTTGCTATACTTTTGTTCCTCGGTAAGAAATGCATTTTCCCCCTCGGAGCCTTCCACCGGAAGGGTATTAACCAAAAGGGAAAGAAAGCCTATTTTTGACAAAATGGCAAAGAAAAAGCGGGTAAAACGAAAGAGCAGGAAGAAAAGAAAATGAAAGATGCCCAGTTTTCCCTCCGGATCCAGGCGAGTAAAGAGAAAGGCCGCCAGGTAGAGTAAAAGAGCCGCCAGCAAACTCAGCAAAAACTCATATAAAAAGAGAGTCAGAAACAATCTGATGCCGCCTTTTTTCGTGTAGGCAAAGCTTTCCCGTACAGATTTGTTAAACTTCTGGGCCTTTAAGCCCATTAAAGGCACGGTATAGACCATGCGCATGTTGAGGTACATGAAAAAGAGGAACAGCAGAAAAAGAGCAATATGCCCTCCCACAGTCTTGCCCACTTCTTCCGTTATAAAATCCGGAATATGGAAGGAATCCGTCAGGGAAGAGCTTAAAATAAAGCTCGCCACCGGCACGGTGCAGAGAATATAGAGAAGGAACAGCAGCACATTGCCATAGCTGAAATCACGCAGTCGGATTAGAGAGGTGCGAAGAATTTTTCGATAAGAAATCCGAACCCCTTCCTTGGCCGCCAAAATCACCTGTACCAGGGTAAAGACCTCCACATAAAAAAAGAAGGCCAGAAGAAAAGCAAAAAGCAAAACCATGAAAAGGCTTCTGGGGCTGGTAAAGAAATAGCGAATATTGTACTGATCCACATTGGGCAGATCCACCAGCACCAAAGCCAGACGGAAAAGCATTTGCAGAAGCTCCTTCCCTACAAAAGTCGCAATCTGTAAAAAAATGGCGGTAGACAAAAAGAGGAACTTATGGCGATTGCAAAATGTCAAAGTCCCAAAAACCTGTTTCCACATGCCCTCTTTTTTATCCATAAGTTCCTTTCTAAAATTTGCTTAGTGAATGTTTTAAATGAATTTTTTAAATGAATTTCTTCACAATATATCTCCTTTTCGTTATAGAAGCCGCAAATTTCTTTCCGATATCGACTTAAGAAAAATGAAGCTTTAAACGATAGGCGGAGTACTCTCCGAAGTCCTGAATATCCTCCTCCAAATAGCGAATGGCCTTATCCACGTCCTTATTTCGTAGCGCCGACACAATGTCCACATGGTGCTCCGTATCCATGGAAAAAAGAATTTCCTTGTCCTTCTTCCAATAGTACTGGGAGTAGGCCCGCTTCAGTCTGGCCATGCATTTTTCCAGCTGCTCCGTAATATAGTCATTGTGGGCACAGGCAATCAAGCGAAGGTGAAATTCCATGTTATGTTTCCAGTGGGTCATGGCATCCGTGTCATTTTCACTGCACTGACTGTTGATCTGCTCCAAGTCCTGAAAGTCTTCCTCCCGAAGCTCAGCCCCGCACTCCAAAAGAACTCCCCGCTCCAAGACAAAGCGGAAAGCCAGCATATCGTAGATATCTTCCTTACTCAGGCGCACTACCTCATAGCCGTATCGGGGGATATTTTTTAAAATGCCGTCCGCACAAAGAGCCATCAGCGCCTCTCGAACCGGAGACTTGCTACAGTGGTATTTTTCCAGCAGTGCCTTCTCATTCAAGATATCTCCCGGAGAAACATTGCCCTGGAAGATATCCTCCAGGATAGATTCATATACTTGGTCTTTCAGACTTTTTTCCATAGTTCTCCCTTCATTTCTTTGAACTGTCCTAGTATAGCGTAAAAAAGGAGGCTAAAAAAGCCTCCGAAGTGATTTTCTCTGATGAGAAGAAAATATTTTTATCCTAAAACCGGCCATGGATAATTACGCATACAGGCTTTCCAAGGAAATCAAAACCACGTCATCCCGGGAAATTGCTTCAAATCCGCTTTTGGAAAGGAAGCCATAACGATAGCATTGCAAGCCGCATTCCTGCACCTGTGCTATCTCTTTTTCTATTTCCGCCTTGCTAAGAGGCTTATCTTGAAACTTTACTTCATAAAAAATATAGCCCTTGGGATCGTAGGTGACAATATCGAACTCTCCGTTTCGTCGTTCTTTCGGAATGTCGTAGTAGTACCTGCCTATTTTCTCAAAGGGCTCCTCCATAAGCCCTGCCCGATTCTGCCGAATCAAATATTGTTTTCCTATTGTCTCAAAACGCTTCGGCACATAGGCATTTTCAAAGTCCTCCTGAATATATCGCTGATAGAAAATATCCGAATTCATCACGTTTAGCTGGGAGCTGTAGCGGAAAATATAGCGATAATAAAACAAGGACATGGGGTCACTGATATAATATCCGGATTTCTTTCGGTTATTTTCATCATTAATGGGCGCCGCCTTCTCCACAAGCTCCATACGAATCAGCTTATCCAACACATCCACCAGAGTAGGACCGCTGGAAACATGGGACTGAGACAGGATATCGTTAAAGCGGGAAAATCCCTTTGCCATTGCCTCAAAGACTTCATTAGCATTCACAATTTTCGCAATTTCCGACTTAAGGTACATCAACACTTCATTTTCCAGTCTTGCACCGGGAGAAGCAATTAACTCTATAATATTTTCCTTTACCGACCTGTCTTCCCGAATCAAACGATTATAATAGGGAATTCCGCCAAAAACACTATAAAGCCTCACCTTATCCTCGTCGGAAAAATGGGGATAAAACTGTGCTGAATCATAGTAATCCATGGGCTTCAGTTTTAAAACCAAATCAAAACGGCCAAATAAGGGATTCTCTTTTTCTATCAGTTTCTGCATGGTATCTACAAAGGAACCGCACAAGGCCAATTTCAATTTACTCCGGTTTCGATATTTATCAATCAGTGCCTGCAAAACACTGTCCATGCCCTTCAGCACATCACTAAGATAAGAATATTCATCCAAAATCAAAAGAATATTCTCCTCCGTCGC
>NZ_DBHIGR010000091.1:0-8797 GCF_057249185.1 Oribacterium sp. | reverse complement strand
GCGGCCAATGTGGGAAATGACCATAGACTTGGGGCGGATGAGGCACCTCCCGCCATTATTTCCTGCTTTTTGGGTAGTCAACTGGAAGAGGTGGTAGCCCAGCTCATCGGAACAGGCTATGCAACAAAATCCACAAAGGGAGAGCATATCAATACCGGTGTACGTTCCCTTCCGGATGTGGCAAGAGATGATACGGACAGAAACAGAACCTCTCCCTTTGCCTTTACCGGAAACAAGTTTGAGTTTCGTATGGTGGGCTCCTCCGACTCTATTGCCGGTGCCAACATTATCCTGAACACCATTACAGCGGAGCAGTTTAAGCTGGCAGCGGATTTTCTGGAACAGCAGGAAGACTTTGAAACGGCGGTACATGATTATCTGAAGAAGCTCTTAAGAGAGCATGAGCGGATTATTTTCAATGGGAACGGCTACGGAAAGGAATGGGTAGAGGAGGCGAAGAGACGAGGTCTTCCCAATCATCCATCTATGGTGGATGCCATCTCTGCCTTGACCACGAAGAAGTCCATCGATTTATTCTCCTCCTTCGGCATCTATACGGAGACAGAGCTAAGAAGCCGAGAGCTGGTGGAATACGAACATTACAGTAAGGTGATTTCCATTGAGGGAAGAGCCATGGTGAACATTTCCGGAAAGCAGATTATTCCCGCAGCGATTCGCTTTGTGCAAAATTTGGCAGAATCTCTGAATGCCGTTAAGGCCGCTTCTCCGAAGGCCAGTACCTATGCCCAGGAAAAGCTGTTAAACCGGGCTTCTCAGTATTTGGAGGATATGGAAAAGGCCAGAGAAAAGCTTCTGCAGCATTTGGAAGAGGCTGCGGAGGTTTTGGAGGAAAAGGAAAAAGCCTTTTTCTTCCATAAGGTGATTACCAAGGATATGGCGGAGCTGCGAGAGCCGGCAGATTTACTGGAGACCATCATGGACAAGAGCCTATGGCCTTTCCCAAGCTATGGAGACCTTTTATACGAAGTTTCCGAAATTTAAGAATCAGACCTATCTTGCTAAAAAAATCATTTTGATTTTGACAGCCCCTTGTGAATAAAAATAAATTTCAATAAATCGTAAAGTAGTACAGGAGAAAATTTTCTTTTTTTCTATTATAATGTTCATAATATGACGATATATAATTATAATGAACGTTACTGCCTAGCATAGAAGAGGAGAAAAAATGAATTCCTGTACTATTTTATTGCGAAATATGATGGAGCATCCGGAGTACAGCCAAAGACAATGGGCTGAGGAAACAGGGATGTCCCTGGGAAAGGTGAACCAGTGTATCAAGCATTGGGAAGAAGAGGGCTATCTGGAAAAACAGGAATGCAAGGGAGAAAAGCGGAACCTGACAGAAAAAGGAAAGGCCTTTTTACAGGAACACAAGGTGGATGCGGCCCTGATTTTGGCTGCAGGCTTCGGCTCCCGCTTTGTTCCTCTAACCTATGAATGTCCCAAGGGATTGGTGGGGGTTAAGGATATCACCATCGTGGTAGGATATTTGAAGGAGAAGTTTGACTACCTTGTGGATGCTTATGGCGTGAAGCTTTTATATAATCCGGAGTATTCTACGAAGAATACCATCGGCACCCTGTATCATGCCCGAAAGGCGGTGGAGGGGAAAAACTTTTATATTCTTTCTTCCGACAACTGGATGCGGGAAAATATGTATCACAGCATTGAGCCCCTATCCTGGTATGCTGCCAGCTACATGGCAGGAGAAACCAAAGAGTGGGTTTTAGACTGTGGAAAGGACGGACAGATTAAAAGAGTGGAGGTAGGCGGAGAAGATGCCTACTGTATGTACGGTCCGGTGTTCCTGAAGAAGGAATTTTTTGCGGCTCTTCGCCCCTTTATAGAGGAATACTACCATAGACCGGGGACGGAAGATTTTTACTGGGAGGATGTGCTCCGTTTAGAGTTAAAGCATTTGCCCCCAATCTATCGAAATGAGCAGAAGGACGGACAGATTTATGAATTTGAAAATTTAGAAGAGCTGCGTCTTTTTGATGAAAAATACAATGACCATTCCGGCTCGGAAGCCATGGAGCTGATTTCTTCGGTTTTTCGGATTCCGGAGCGAGATATTGTGAAGCTTCGCTGCCTAAAGGCGGGAATGACCAATAAATCCTTCCTTTTCAGCATCCATGAGGAAAGTGAAAATAAAGACTATGCCGGAAAGGATTTCATTTGCCGAATCCCCGGAGTGGGAACCGGCAAGCTGATTAACAGAAGAGAAGAGGAGGAAATTTACAGCATTGTAAAAGATCTGGAGATTACAGAGGAGCTTCTGTACTTTAATCCGGAAAACGGCTATAAGATTTCACGCTACTATGAGGAAGCCAGAAATGCAGACTTTTCCAAACAAGAGGAAAGAAGAGCCTGCATGAAGCTTTTATTAAAGTTGCATGAAGGAAAAAAAGAGGTGAATCACGCCTTTTCACTGGGGGAAAAGATACAATATTACGAAGATATCTGCCTGGAAGGGGGCGGAGAAATCCCCTATCAGGACTATGGAAAAATCAAAGAAGCAATGAAAAGGATGCTTCAGTTTACGGAAGGAACGAATCCACCCCTTTGCCTTTGCCATATTGATGCAGTGCAGGATAACTTTATCTTCACAAAGGAAGGCGTGAAGATGATTGATTGGGAGTACGCAGGCATGGCAGACCCCTTGCTGGATATCGCCATGGGAGCAATCTATTCCTATATGGATTTTGAAGAAGCAAAGCAATTTTTAAAAGATTATCTGCAGGTGGCGAAGGCGGAAGGAAAAGAAAAACCGCTGATCCTGAGCAGAAGAACAGAAGAAGATTTGGAGAAACTACTGATTGCCTATATGGGATTATCAGGACTGCTATGGAGCCTGTGGTGTGCTTATAAGATGAGAAAAGGACAGGAATTTGGAGAATACAGTCTGAAAATGCTTAGATACTTCAAGGATGCCAAGAAGATTTTGGGAATTTAGAACCTGAATCGTTTTTAGATTTGAAAGCCATGAAGCTAGACTTGGCAATAAAGTATAATCTCAAAAGTAGCCATTCAGTCATTAGCTCAAAAGTCTTAACTCAGCCATAAGCCTAAAAGTGGCGGAGCCACTTTTTTTAAAAGCAGCCGGTACAGCTTTTTGCTCATAAGCTAGCTTATGGACAAAAAGCTGCATCGGTTGCTTTAGCATTCCTACGGAATGCGTAGGCTTATGGCGTAAAGCCCGGATGCGTAGGCTTATGGCGTACAGCCAACGCAGGCTTAAACGTATATAATTCATGAGTTTATAAGCTGCACAGGCTCAAAAGAGTACTGCCTACTCATTCTTATAACGCCTATCCAAATCGCCGATAAGAATAAGAACAATTCTTTATACTATTTTCACTTTTATTCTCCATAAAATAGTATAAAATAATTCTATTGCTAAAAAAATATCAAAATTCAAGGAGGAATCCCATGGCAAAAACAATACTAGTAGGAGCTAACCACGCAGGAACAGCCTGCGCAAATACCATTCTGTCCTATCCTAATCAGGAGCTTACCATTTATGATCAAAACAGCAACATATCCTTTTTAGGATGTGGAATGGCTCTCTGGATCGGAGAGCAGATTCATTCCGGAGACGGCCTGTTCTATGCAAAGCCTCAGGACTTCCTGACAAAGGGAGCAAAGGTAAACATGGAGTCTCAGGTACTTTCCGTGGATTATGACAAGAAGACCGTTAAGGTACAGCTTAAAGACGGACAGGTGATTGAAGATCACTACGACAATCTGGTTTTTGCTACAGGATCCATCCCCAACAGAATCCCGGTAAAGGGCTTTGATTTAGAGAATGTGCAGATGGTAAAGCTTTACCAGAACGCTGCCGAGGTTATCGAAAAGTTGAAGAACAAGGGAGAGTTCAAGAAGGTATGTGTCCTTGGAGGAGGCTATATCGGTGTGGAGCTTGCAGAAGCCTTCCAGCGTCTTGGCTTGGAAGTAACCTTGATCGATATGGTGGATCGTATCCTTGCAGGATATTTTGATGCTCCCTTCTCCGATGAGTTAAAGAACAGAATGGAGGAGCATGGCATTAAACTTGCTTTAGGTGAAAAGGTAGAAGAGTTCTTAGGAGAAGGCAAGGTATCCGGTGTTAAGACCGATAAGGGTGTATATGATGCGGATATGGTCATCTGTGCTGTGGGCTTCAGACCGAATGCAAGTCTGGGAGCAGACCACTTAAAGCTGTATCAAAACGGCGCTTATCTGGTAAACAGAAAGCAGCAGACTAGCGATCCTTCCGTTTATGCCATCGGAGACTGTGCAAGCCTTTATGACAATGCAAGAGGCAGAGAAAACTATATCGCTTTGGCAACCAATGCGGTACGCTCCGGCGTTGTAGCAGGCCATAACATCTGCGGAACTCCTGTAGAGAGCTTAGGCGTTCAGGGCTCCAGTGCTTTAGGAATCTACGGCTACAAGCTGGCATGTACCGGACTTTCCTTAGCGGCGGCGGAGAGAGAAGGTATGGACGTATCCTACGAGGATTACGAGGATACCCAGTTCCCTGCCTTCATGGAAGTGGAGAATCCAAAGGTGAAGATTCGTATTGTTTACAAGAAGGAGGATAAAAAGATTGTGGGTTGCCAGTTAGGTTCCAGCTACGATGCAACTGCCATCATTCATTTCTTCTCTCTGGCTATTCAGAAGGGACTGACCATGCCGGAGCTTCCTTTGGTGGACCTTTTCTTTATGCCTCACTTCAATCAGCCCTATAACTATGTCACCAGAACAGGACTGAACTGGCTGAATAAGGAATTAGGCTTAAAGGGCTAAGAAACATCCTTAAAAACGGAAAAAATTCTTATAATTGTTAAGGAAAAGTAAGAGCTTAGTATAGAAATTTGAAAGCTTGCTATGCTATAGTTTAGAAAAGACGAAAATAGGCAGTTTTCTATAGGAGAGCTGCCTTTTTCATAGACTTATATAGAATCCGTTTTAATGGGAGGAAGATTATGAAACTGGGAAAGAAATTCGGCATAAAAGCTTTGGCACTTGGGCTCTGTGTAGCCAGCCTTTCGCTGACAGCCTTTGCGGCGGGATGGGGACAGCAGGACGGAAAGTATTACTTTGTGGATCCTAAGACCAATCAGAAGGTTAGCGGAAAGTGGATTCATACATCTTCCGGATATTATTACATTGGAGCCGATACCTATATGGTAACCGGCTGGAAGAAGATTAATAACGCCTGGCACTATTTTCGTCCATCTGGCCTTATGGTAACCGGTTGGAGAGAGATTGATAAGCAGTGGTATTACTTAAAGACAGACGGTACCATGCAGACCGGCTGGTTGAAGCTGCAGAAGGATGGGAAGGATGTATGGTACTATCTGAAGGCTTCCGGTGTTATGGCCAAGGGTTGGAGAAAGATTTCCGATAAATGGTACTATTTCCGTCCGGAAGACGGCTCTTTGGTTATGGGACAGTGGCAGAAGATTTCCGATAAGTGGTATTATTTCGGAAATGACGGTGCTATGCAGACCGGCTGGTTACAATTAAACGGAACTTACTATTATCTTTCCGCAAGCAACGGCAATATGGAAACAGGCTGGAAGACGGACACCGATGGCAATAAGTATTATTTGGATCCGGCCAACGGTAAGATGGCAAGAGCCTGGACCAAGATTGAGAATGTTTGGTACTATTTCCAGGATAACGGTAAGATGGTGAAGGGATGGTTAAAGGAGAAGAGCCATTACTACTACTTGCAGGATGGAAAGATGCTCAGCAATACCACCGTTAATCTGGAGGGAAGAGACTTCAGCTTTAATGAGCACGGTGTATGTAGCTCCGATACTTCCAATGTAACGGCTACCGAAGCCAATGCGAATGCCAACAGTAACAACAATAGCAACAATAACAACAATACCAATAACAACAATAATGTAGGACCCGGCGGAACCGGCAGCAATACTCCGGGAGGCGACAGCAATACCCAAAGCAGTCCTGCAAACGGAGACGGCCCAAGCAGTAACGGCCCCGGTGGAAGCAATTCTTCTTCCACTACTCCCGGCGGTGCTCAGGGACAGGGAACCATTCAGGAAGGCAATACCCAGGGACCACAGTAATATAGAATTGCAGGGAGTGCGATAGGGCTTTTTGCCGGGAATTCTCTATAGAATTTTTGATAAGTGCTTTAGCACAGGTCTTGCGGTAAAAAAATCAAATAAGAATAATGCTTCTAAAGAATAGGTCTGAAGATGGGGATTTCGAAAATACCCCGTTTTCAGACCTATATTACATGGAGGCTTTTACAGACCTAAGCTTTTATACAGAATTAAGCTTTTATACAGAACTAAGGTTAATAAAAATTTACGCTTGTATATTGTCGCAAAACAAGGAACTTATGCTAAAATATGGCAAGAAATTTACTCGTCAGGAATCGGTTTATTGTTTCTTAGAGAGGAGTAGGAATGATAGAGGATTATTTAGAAGCCAAAAAATTAGGAGACAGAGCCTATAGAAATGCCCTTTTGACGGGGCAGTATCCTTATTTGGAAGCTTTGGATGATAAATTAAAGGATGAAGATATTCAGGGAGAGAACCGTCTTGGTGTCTTGGAAATACCCTTGGAAGATATTGTAGGAACCAAAACCACCGGAAGACAGCAGGCCTTTGCCAAGAATTTCATGCCGATTTTAGGGGCAAAAACGGAATTTGCCTTTAAATGGTCGGCTCTTTATGATTCCGTAAAGGAAGAAGGTGTTCGGGAGCCTATTTTGGTTTATGAATATATGTACAAATTTTATGTACAGGAAGGAAACAAGAGAGTTTCCGTCAGCCGCTTTAATGATGCGGTTTCCATTCCCGCTACAGTAATTCGTATATTACCGAAGCGCACAGAGGAACGGGAAAATAAACTGTATTATGAATTTGTGGATTTTTATAAATGTACCGGAATCTATAGAATTCGTTTTTCCGAGCTGGGAGCCTATGACCGGCTTTGTCAGGTAATGGGGAAAAAACCGGGAGAGCTATGGGAAGAGGAGCTTTGTCGAGACCTTCGGGCAGCCTATTCCCGTTTTGCAGAGCTTTATATGCAAATGGGTGGAGGAAAGCTGGGAAATACCATCGGAGATGCTTTCTATGTTTATCTTACCGTCTTCGGGATGGAATCTATTTTGCATAACAGTACGGAGGAAATAAAAGAAAATATCGAACGTCTTTGGAATGAATATAGAAAATCTGTCGGAGACGTGGTGCTGGTACAGAACCCTGAAGAAGTGAAAAAAGTCAGCGGTTTTATGGACCTGTTCCAGAGCGGAAAGCTTTATAACGGAAAGCATCCTCTGAAGATTGCTTTTCTGTATGAACGAACGGTACAGGATTCCACCTGGGCCTACGCCCATGAGCTGGGACGAAATTACATTATGGAGAAGTTCCGGGGCTTGGTGGAAACGAAGATTTTCGAGTCCTGTAATACGGAGGAGCGTATTCAGGACAGTATAGAAGAGGCTATTCATTGGGGAGCGGAGCTCATTTTCACTACAGCCAGTTTGATGGCTCAGGTCAGTATCAAGATGGCTCTGGAGCATCCGGAGACCTCTATCCTGAATTGTTCGGTAAATACCTCTTACAATTCCATTCGTACTTATTATGGAAGAATGTATGAAGCCAAGTTTTTGATGGGAGCTTTGGCGGCATCCATTACTGATGGAAATGATTTAGGCTATGTAGAGCAG
This sequence comes from Oribacterium sp., assembly GCF_057249185.1. Lineage (NCBI taxonomy): Bacteria > Bacillati > Bacillota > Clostridia > Lachnospirales > Lachnospiraceae > Oribacterium > Oribacterium sp. Next base: position 1,079 of record NZ_DBHIGR010000091.1, on the reverse strand, counting down.
TTCCCTCTGTACGGAACCATTGCCAATATCAATGCCTTCGCTATCGGCGCCCAGTTTATCAATCCCTGGAGCAAAGTACATCTTTCCTGGAGCGGCTTGCAGGACGGAAACTGGAAGGAAGAGTTTCGGAAGCAGGGAATCAAAACGATTTCCGGACCGGAATTTGCAAAACCCACGGAAGTCAGCAGAGAGTTCGGACTGTATATCAGAGAAGAGGGAGAGAAGGTCTTTAATGTGGCGGCTCCGGTTTATGACTGGGGAAAGTATTATGCTTTGATTTTGCAGTCCATTTTAGAGGGCTCCTACCATGCCAACAGTCTAGCCAAGGCTCACAATGCCTTGAACTATTACTTCGGGCTGAAGGAAGGGGTTATTGATATTATCCTTTCCCGGGATTTAAGCTATGCTTCTAAAAAGTTGGTTTCTATCCTAAGAAAAGAAATCGTAGAAGGAAGTCTTGCGCCGTTCTCCGGAGAAATTCACAGCCAAAGCGAAAAGCTTAGAAGGGAAGGAGACGAAAGTTTAGATTTGGAAGAAATTGTAGATATGCGTTGGTTAAATGATAATGTGGTGGGGGAAATCCCTCCATTGGATCGATTTACCAAAGAATCCCAAGAGGCTATCCTGTCGGGAGGATTTTTACTGTGAGAATATTATGTATAGCGGATGAGGAAAATAAGGGTTTATGGGATCATTTTGATAAGGGAAAGCTAAAGGATATCGACTTGATTCTTTCCGCAGGAGATTTACACTCCGATTACCTGCAGTTTTTGGTTACCATGGGCAAGGCACCTCTTCTTTATGTGCACGGAAATCATGACCAGGGCTACGAGAAAAGACCGCCTTTGGGTTGCGAGTGCATTGAGGACAAGGTCTATGATTTTAAAGGTCTTCGTATACTGGGACTGGGAGGTTCCCTCCGTTATAAGCCGGGAGATCATATGTATACGGAACAGGAGATGCAGAAGCGCATTCAAAAAGTAAAGAAAGACATTGTCCTAAAGAACGGCTTTGATATTTTACTGACCCATGCACCGGTGAAGGGGTACGGAGACATGGAAGACTTGCCCCATCAGGGC
>NZ_DBHIGR010000090.1:0-8823 GCF_057249185.1 Oribacterium sp. | reverse complement strand
ATCGCATACAAGCTTTTTGCTGTTTAAGATTATATAGGCTATTTTAGGATCTTCAATTCCGAATCCGGATTAAACATCAGTACTTCCTTCCCAGGTTCCTACCTCTCTGTGCGCGGACTTTTCATCGAACCAGTGTGTGGTTACGGTCTTTGCTCTGGTGAAGAAGCGAACGCCGTCTCTTCCAAGAACGTGAAGGTCTCCAAAGAAGGAATCCTTGTTTCCGGAGAAGGGGAAGTAAGCTGTCGGTACAGGAATTCCAACGTTGATTCCTACCATTCCTCCATCAGTCTCCATAGCGAAGCGTCTTGCATAGTATCCGCTCTGGGTGAAGATTGCAGAACCGTTAGCGAAGGGGTTTGCATTCATGATAGCGATACCCTCTTCATAGTTCTTTACTCTCTTGATACAAGTAACCGGTCCAAAGATTTCGCAGTCACCGATACTCATATCCTTAGTAACATGGTCGAAGATGGTTGGTCCAACGAAGAATCCGTTCTCTAAGCCGGGAACCTTAACGTCTCTACCGTCTAATACAAGCTCGGCACCTTCATCAATACCCTTCTGAATCCAGTTCAATACGCTTTCCTTATGCTTTGCGGAAACAACAGGTCCTAACTTGGTATCCTCATCATAAGCGGCACCGATCTTCATAGCCTGTGCCTTCTGCTTTAAGAGAGCTACAAACTTATCGGCAATGCTATCCTGAACTACAATTACAGGAAGAGCCATACAACGCATTCCCGCACATCCGTAGGTAGAGTTGACAATTGCATTGGTTGCACTCTCTAAATCAGCATCCTCTAAGAGAAGAGCATGGTTCTTTGCCTCTGTCTGAGACTGAACACGCTTTCCGTGAGCTGCAGCAACAGAATATACTTCCTTACCAACCTTGGTGGTTCCTACGAAGGTAACGGCCTTAATACGCTCATCCTTTAAAAGGATATCCGCTTCTTGTCTTCCGCAGGTTACCAGGTTTACAACACCCTTTGGGAAATGTGCTTCTTCGTAGAAAAGCTCCAACATTCTCATGGAAGTAAGGGGAGTCTGGCTGTTAGCCTTCAATACAACGGTATTTCCGGTAGCAATAGCCACAGGAACCATCCAACCCCAAGGAATCATAGCAGGGAAGTTCATGGGAACAATGCCGGCAACTACACCAAGAGGTGCTTTGTAAGTAGCGGTGTCATATCCGGTGGTTACATTCATAGAGGTTTCGCCCTGAAGAAGATCAGGAATGGCACAAGCCAGCTCTGTAGGCTCAATAGCCTTCTGTACATCTCCTCTTGCCTCACCGATGGTCTTTCCAAGCTCCTTGGCACAAAGCTGAGATAACTCCTCCTTATGCTTAATCAGAACATCTCTCCAAGTAAACATATACTGGGTTCTCTTGGAAATAGACAATGCGCTCCAAGCAGGAAAAGCTTCCTGGGCAGAGGCAATTGCAGCCAAAACCTCTTCCTTAGTACAGCTTGGTACCTCAGCAATCACTTCGCCGGTGCTGGAATCCGTAATAGGCATATATTTATCCGTCTTAGAGGGAACCCACTCACCGTTGATGCAATAGTTCATTCTTTTTACTCCCATGTTACTCCTCCTTTGTAAACATTCTTGAAAAATGGGTAAATGTTGAGTATAATGTTAGCATATCTATGGTATATGTCAAGGGGTAACTTGAAATTTACCAAAAAATGCATGAAAAAGAAGAGGGAATATGTATAATAAGGGAATGAAGGGGAGAAAGGTCGAGATGGAGGAAAAGCATGAGGGATAAACGTTTGGATGATATGGAAGAATATATTTTGTCGCAGAAGGACAGCAGCTTAGATGAACTTTGCGAAAAATACCAAATTTCCAAAAATACAGTACGAAGAGACATTGAAGAATTACTATTAAGAGGAAATATAAAAAAGGTTTATGGCGGAGTAAAAGCTAAGGAAAATGCCGGGAAACAGGTGGAGCTGTCCGCATTTTCCGAAAGAAATATAAGCCATAAGGAAGAGAAAGAAAAGATTTGTAAATTGGCCGGGGAACTGGTGAAGGAGGGAGATACCATCTTTATCGATACCGGAAGCTCCTGTGTGAATCTGGTAAAGTACATTGGTCATGTTTCCTGCATGATTATCACCAACAGCTTGAGAGTGGCTTACATGGCGAAGGATTATCCCGGGCTACAGCTCCTAATGCTGCCAGGGAGCCTTAGACGGGAAACCATGTCCTTTGTGGGCTTGGAAACGGTGGAACAGCTTCGGATTTACAATATCGATCAGGCTTTTATGGCTGCTACCGGAGTGTCTTTGCAGAAGGGTATGACAAACGCCTCCGCCTATGAATACAACATTAAAAAAGAGGTGTTGGAGCGCTCCAGAATCAAGAATCTGATGGTGGATCATTCGAAATTCGGGAAAACAGCTCTTTATACCTTTGGAGATTTTCAGGACTTTGACTGTCTGATTACAGATACCTGTCCACCGGAGGATTATGTGGAGATGCTGGGGAAAAATCATGTGAAGCTTCTTTATTAATTAGATTTTATCCAAAAGGGACTTTTCATTCTGCTTTTTACTTAAAAAAACAGGATGAGTAAGTTCCTTTTTATGTTAACTTATAAATTTTATGAAATCTCCAAAGCTTATCTGTTGAATTTTACAAAAACTTACCCATGAATAGGTAGAAATTAACCATAATTTGCAAATTGTATTGACATAAAAGCAATGAATTGATAATATTTTTCATAATTAATGAGAAAGTATTAGATAGTTAAGGGGGAAGATCAAATGCCACTGGTAAAGATGAGTAAGTTGCTGGAAAATGCAAGAAAAGAGAACAGAGCCTGTGCCTCCCTAAGTGTTTACAGTATGGAAAGTCTGATGGGAGTTATGGCCGCTGTTGAGGAACTAAAGATTCCTGTGATTTTACAGCTGGCCGAGGCAAGATTCGGAACAGCACCGCTGGAACTGATGGGACCCATGATGCTTTCAGCAGCGAAGAATTCTTCTATTGATATTGCGGTGCATTTGGATCACGGTTTGACCTTTGAAACCATTGAGAAGGCTCTTCAGATGGGATTCACTTCCGTCATGTATGACGGCTCTCTCCTTCCGATAGAGGAAAATATCGCTAATACTAAAAAAGTAATCGAAATGGCGAAAAAGTATGATGCGGATGTGGAAGCGGAACTTGGATTAGTAGGAAAGGGAGAAGGCGGAGGTGTGGATCACGGCGTGGCCTATACCAAGAAGGAAGATGCCCTTCGATTTTGTCAAGAGACCGGCGTTACAGCTTTAGCCATTGCCATTGGAAACAAGCATGGTAACTATGACGGGGAACCGAAGCTTCGATTTGATATTTTAGAAGAAATTCATCAGGCATTGCCGGAGCAATTTTTAGTACTTCATGGAGGCTCAGGGATTTCTGATGAGGACTTCCAAAGAGCCAGCCACCTGGGCATTCAGAAAATAAACATTGCAACAGCGTTGGCTGCGGCAGTGGTAAAGGCTTGTAAAGAATATTGTGAGGAGAATCCCAAGGGAGACTTCTATAAGATGAGTAAAAGAGCAGTTGAGGAAGTGGAAAAGACGGCACAACACCATATTCTGGTGTTTGCGGGAAAAAAATAGGATTTTCGGAGGAGAAAAAATGGAACTGTTTTCATTAGATCAGAGTAAGGAATTGGATATTATCTTTTTAGGAAGAGTAGCCATTGATTTTAATCCGGCATACTCCAAGGAAGTAAAAGAAGAGTTTAAGCCCTTGGAACAGGTGCATTTCTTTGAAATGTTTGTAGGAGGCAGTCCTGCAAACTCCGCTTTGGGAGTACAGAAGCATGGCTTAAAGGCAGGGTTTTTCTCCTGCGTATCTGATGACCAGTTTGGAGACTTTGTGATTAACTTCCTTTCCGAAAAGGGTGTGGATACCAGTCACATTGTTCGGGCACAGCACGGAGAGAAGCTTGGACTTACCTTTACCGAGATGCGTTCCAAGTCGGAAAGCTCCATCCTGATGTATAGAAACCAAGCGGCGGATTTATCTCTTTCCGTAGAGCATATTGATGAGGAATATATCAAGAAAGCAAAGGCAATTTTGATTTCCGGAACCGCGCTGGCGGAGAGTCCCTCCAGAGAGGCCGCCTTAAAGGCTGTGATGCTGGCAAAGAAAAACGGCGTAAAGCTCATTTTCGATATCGACTACCGTGCTTATAACTGGAAGAATCAGGATGAAATCGGCATCTATTATGCACAGGTGGCGAAGGAAGCGGACTTGATTATCGGCTCCAGAGAGGAATTTGACTTAACAGAGCAGTTCATCCAAAAGGGCATGAGTGATGAGGAAAGTGCGAAGTACTGGTTCTCTCAAAATGCCACCATTTTGGTGATTAAGCACGGTATGAAGGGCTCCACAGCCTATACCAAGGACGGAAAAGCCTACAGCATTAAGCCGTTCCCGGTAGAGGCCAGAAAGGGCTTTGGCGGCGGAGATGGCTACAATGCAGCATTTTTATCTTCTTTATTTAAGGGAGAAGAGATGATTGTTTGTTTGGAAAACGGTTCTGCAGAGGCGGCAATGATGGTTCGCTCCAACAACTGTTCTGTAGACCTTCCCACAACGGAAGAGCTTCAGGCCTTCATTAAGGAAGAAAAAGAACAGTACGGAGAGATGATTGCCAGAGTATAGGAGTGGAAAATGGAGAAGACAATTCGTTTAACGGTGGCCCAGGCCATTGTAAAGTTTTTGGATCAGCAGTATGTGTGCTTTGACGGAAAAGAGAGCAAGTTTGTAGAAGGCTTTTTCACCATCTTCGGTCACGGCATTGCCTTAGGAATCGGTCAGGCTTTAGATGAGAATCCCGGAAGTCTCCATGTAATGCAGGGAAGAAATGAGCAGGGAATGTGCCATGCGGCTATCGCCTTTGCTAAGCAGCATAATCGGAGAAAAATTATTCCCTGTACTTCTTCAGTAGGCCCCGGTTCTGCAAATATGCTGGTGGCAGCAGCTACCGCAACGGTAAACAATATTCCCTTGCTACTTTTCCCGGCGGATACCTTCGCTTCCAGACAGCCGGATCCGGTTTTACAACAGCTGGAGAACCTTAACAGTCTTGCCGTAACTACCAATGATGCTTTTAAGCCTCTTTGCAAATACTGGGACAGAATTACCAGACCGGAAATGATTATGTCCGCCCTGATTCAGGCCATGAGAGTTCTTACCGATCCTTCCGAGTGCGGAGCGGTGGCTATCGGTCTCTGCCAGGATGTGGAAGGAGAAGCATACGATTATCCGGAGTATTTCTTCCAAAAGAGAGTACACAGAATCAGCAGAGTATCTGCGGCGAAGGAAGAAGTGCAGGATTTGGCAGATGCCCTTTCTAAGAGCAAGAAACCTCTAATCGTTGTGGGTGGAGGCGTAAAATACAGTGAAGCCGGGGAGGCTGTGGAAGCCTTCTGTAAGGAATTCAATATTCCTTTTGGAGAGACACAGGCCGGAAAGAGTGCTTGTAAGTCCTCTGATGCTTATTGCTTAGGAGGAATCGGTGTTACCGGAACCTTGGCGGCAAACCGTATTGCTAAAGAAGCGGATGTTGTGCTGGCTATCGGTTCTCGCCTGTCCGACTTTACTACCGGCTCCAAGTGGCTCTTCAGAGAAGAGGGAGTGCAGATTCTTACCATTAACAACAACCGCTACCATGCCTATAAGATGGATGCCATCAAGGCGGTAGGAGATGCCAAGGCTACTTTGGAAGAGTTGGCAAAGGCATTAAGAGAAAAGAATTATCGTTCCGCTTACAAGGGAGAAATCGAAAGCTGTAAGGCGGAATGGGATAAGGAATATAATCGTTTGGCAGAATATGCCTACAAGGAAGAGGGATTCGAGCCATTGGTACCGGAAAGAGACCCAAGAACCATTCCGGAGTTTGTGGAAAAGACGAAAGGCTATCTTACCCAGACTGCAGCAATCGCCGCTCTTCGGAGAAAGATGCCTGCAGACGGTATCGTAATCACAGCAGGAGGCTCCCTTCCCAGCTGTATGCAGAGGCTTTGGACAACAGACTCCCGCTACGCTTATCATGCAGAGTACGGCTACTCCTGCATGGGCTACGAAGTAGCTGCAACCCTTGGGGTAAAGATGGCAGAGCCGGAGAAGGAAGTTTATGCAGTGGTGGGAGACGGTTCCTTCCAGATGCTTCACTCCGAGATTATGACCATCGTGCAGGAAAAGAAGAAGGTGAACATCCTTGTCTTTGACAACTGCGGCTTCGGTTGCATCAACAATCTGGAGATGACCCACGGCGTAGGCAGTATTGCCACAGAGTTCCGTTATACCACAGGACAGAAGCCTGAGGGTGAGCTGATTCTTGTGGACTATGCCAAGGTGGGAGAGGGCTACGGCTTAAAGACCTATACCTGTAAGACGGTTCAGGAATTGGAAGAGGCCTTAGAGGATGCCAAGAAGCAGGATAGAACTTGTCTCTTTGACTTAAAGGTAATTCCCAAGACCATGACCAACGGCTATGAAGCTTGGTGGGATGTGGGGATGGCCGCAGTATCTGAGAAGGCATCTGTTAAGGAAGCTTACGAAGAAGTGATCCGTCACAGAGAAGAGGCTAGAAAGTACTAGAGAAAGTCAGGAAATATGGAGAAAAAAGTATTTGGATATCCGGAGTTCAGTGTAGAGGGAGAGCAGATTCTTTGCACCTATGAAAATGAATACCGGGATATGCTGATGGACATCCGGGTATATCGGATGAAAAAGGGAGAGGAAAGACGTTTTTCCAAGGAAAAGGAAGAGTTTGCGGTATTGCTTCTCTCCGGAAAAATCAAGTTTGTCTATGAAGGAACGGAAAAAGAAGGAAGCCGTAAGGATGTCTTTACCGAAGGCCCCTATGCAGTACATCTTTCCAAGGGAAAAGAGCTTTTGATTAGGGCTCTGGAGGATAGCGAAATTCTTGTACAGTGTACGGAAAATGAAAAGGATTTTCCCACAGAGTTTTATGAGCCAAAGGATGCGCCATGGATTTACTCCGGCGCTAAGGGAAAGTTTGGAAATGTAGCCAACCGTCAGGTAAACACCATTTTTGACCACGAAATTGCTCCCCTTTCCAATATGGTATTGGGAGAGGTCTTAAATGACAGGGGAAACTGGTCCGGCTACCTTCCCCATAGACACGACCAGCCGGAGTGCTATTACTTCAAGTTTGACAGACCGGAGGGCTTTGGCGCCAGCTTCGTAGGAGACGAGGTTTTCAAATCCGTTGACGGAAGCTTTTCCGCAATCCCCGGAGGATGCTTACATCCCCAGGCAGTGGCTCCCGGATTTCAGATGTACACCTGCTGGATGATCCGGCATTTGCCGGGAAAGCCCTGGAACCAGACAGACCGTTGCGAGGATGAGCGCTACACCTGGTTACATGATGCAAAGTTTTAAGAAAGAGGAAGGAGCAAACTATGTTAAACAAGGAAAAAATTTCTCTGGGCATTGCCCCCATCGGCTGGACCAATGACGATATGCCGGATTTGGGAAAGGAAAATACCTTCCAGCAGACCGTTTCCGAAATGGCTTTGGCAGGATTTTCCGGAACAGAGGTAGGAAGTCACTATCCTACAGATCCTGTAGAGTTAAAGAAGGCTTTGGACTTAAGAGGCTTAACCATCTGTAACCGTTGGTTCTCCTCCTTCCTGATTTCCAAGCCCTACGAGGAGACAGAAGAGGCTTTCCGTAAGGAGCTGGCATTCTTAAAGGCTGTCGGTGCAAAGAGAATCGGTGTTTCCGAGCAAAGCTACAGCACCCAGGGAAAGCTGGATCAGCCTATTTTGGAAGGCAAGTATGTGATGAATGATGAGGAGTGGAAGAAGCTTACCGAGGGCTTAAACAAGCTGGGTAAGATTGCCAAGGAAGAGGGCATGATTCTTACCTTCCACCACCACATGGGAACCGTAGTACAGACCGAGGAAGAAATCGACCGCTTTATGGCGGAAGTGGATCCCGAGTATGTATTCCTGCTTTTCGACAGCGGACACTGCTCCTTTGCAGGAATTGACCCTGAGAAGGTTTTAAAGAAGTATATCTCCAGAGTTCGCCACATCCACTTAAAGGATTTAAGAAAGGCTGTGGTAGAGGAGTCCAGAAAGAATCATTGGAGCTTCTTAAAGAGCGTAAGAGAAGGATGCTTTACCGTTCCCGGTGACGGAGATGTGGACTTTGCTCCATTGTTCAAGATTATTGAAGAATCTGGCTATGAAGGTTGGGTACTGGTAGAGGCTGAGCAGGATCCTGCAAAGGCAAATCCACTGGAGTACGCTATCAAGGCCAGAAAGTACATTCATGAGAAGACCGGACTATAAGCCCGGAACAAGAAAGTTCATAACTTCATCAGAATCTTGCAGAAAAAAGCTGTAGAACATTTGGCAGAACAAGCTTGCCGAAGTAAATCTATAGAGAAAAATGCAAAGCAGCAAAACATAAGAAGTAAAAAGCTCCGAAGAAGGATAGCGGAGTAAAAATACAAAAGGAGGAATTATGGGAAAAACAGTAAAAATGGGACTTTTGGGAATGGGCAGAATCGGAAAGCTTCATGCCATGAACATCCAAAACAGTCTTCCTAACGCAGAAATCATTGTGGCGGTAGACCCCTTCTTAAATGAAGAGATGGAAGCCTGGGCTAAGGGTATTGGCATCACAAACTGTAGCAAGGATCCCAAGGATGTTTTTGAGAACAAAGAGGTAGAGGCAGTTTTGATTTGTTCTTCCACAGACACCCACGCAGATTTCATTATCCGGTCCGCAAGAGCAGGAAAGCAGATTTTCTGTGAGAAGCCAATCCACACCGAT
>NZ_DBHIGR010000089.1:0-8984 GCF_057249185.1 Oribacterium sp. | reverse complement strand
AGACATATTGATTGCTTTTTCAATTTCCTTCATAACAGACTTATCCCAAGGCTGAATCTGTAGTATTCTCGCCTCCGGCACAGATACGTTTCCTACCTGCTGAATCGGGGTGGGTGTACCATAGTAATCCACCATAATACGGTCTAAAACGTGGGGGTTGGCTCTTCCTGCACGAATAGTTCCCAGCTCACTCATCAGGTTATCGTGAGTCTTGTGCATCTTCTCAATGTAAATGGTAAATTGATCATCCATCTTTCTTTCCTCCGGCTCTTCTTATCTTGTATACTAAAGCTTCATTTCATGGAACAAAGCTTTATTCATAACGAGTATCGCTCGCAAAGCGTGCGATATCTCGTTTATAGGACAATGATTCTTTTTGAAACTCAATCCGCTGTAACTCTGGTTCCTCTATGCTCTCCCAAAAGAGCCTTGGCAATACCATCTTCCTCTTCTAAAGAAAATACGGACAAGGGAAGTCTGTTTTCCAAGCAAAGAATGGATGCGGACAGGTCAATTACTTGCAGTTTTTTCTCCACTACCTCATCAATGCTTAAGCTTTCATATTTCTTTGCATCCGGAAACTTCTTGGGATCCTTATCATAAACGCCGTCAATGGCCTTAGCCAAAAGAATCTCCTTACATTCCAATTCCAATGCCCGAAGCACTACTCCGGTATCCGTAGAAAAGAAGGGATGTCCCGTACCTCCGGCGCAAAATACCACCTGTCCTTTTTTCAAAGCCTTCACCGCCTTATCCTTGGAAAAAAGCTCCGCCATATCTCCTACGGCAATGGAGGACATAATCTTTGTTTTCAATCCGCTGATGCGGAAAATTTCAGAGACATAAATACAGTTCATCATGGTGGCTAAAATCCCCACCTGATCTGCTTTGTAGCGGTCCACCTGCTCCGACTGTCTTCCTCTCCAGAAATTGCCTCCGCCAATCACAATGGCAACTTCCACCCCTTGGCTTACGGCTTCCTTCACCTGCTTGGCAACGGCAAAAATCACATCATCGGAAAATCCGAAGTGCTTTTCCCCTGCCAGGGCTTCTCCGGAAAGCTTTAACATCACTCTTCTATTTGGCATACTAACCTCCCTTTTGACTTTCCCTAGTTTACCATACAAAAAAAGCCTCGGCAATTCTTCCGAGGCTTTTTCCTGTAAAAATAAACTTTACGAATGATTCCTTAATTATTCCTTTGTAGCATGCATGAAATACCAGAAACCGTTTGGATGATGCCATACATTCTTTAAATTCTCTTTCTGTAACCAGGTATCATTGTAGTAGGCGATAGGCGCAATAGCGGCATCCTTAAGAGCTAACTGCTCTGCCTCATGCATAGCATCATAGTAAGCTGCCTTATCCGTAAGGGTCTTTGCCTTATCCATAATGGAGTCATATTCCGTGCTGGAATACTTACCGTCGTTGTTTCCGTTGGTTGTTACCAAAAGATTTAACATATTGGCAGGATCATCCCAGTCATAAAGCCATCCCTGTCTTGCAATATCAAAGTTTCCGGAACGACGGTCTGCCGTAAAGCTTGCCCACTCCAAAATGCTGATAGAGCAATTTAATCCAAGCTCCTTTTTCCATACATCCTGAGCATACTCCGCTACCGGCTTATGATAATCCGTATCATTGGTGGAATAGGTAAATGCAGGGAAGCCCTCTCCGTTGGGGTAACCTGCCTCAGCCAAAAGCTCCTTTGCCTTTGCAAGCTGTGCGTCATAACCCTTTAAATCAAATGCATTACCATACTTTTCCTCGGTAACCTTCTCAAAGGAACTTCCTTCCTCCGCATCGGAAACACCGGTTCCCACGAAGTTGGTTGCCGGACTGTAAAGCCCCTGCATAATGCTGTTGGCAATATAATCACGATCCAATGCCAAGGATAATGCTGCTCTCACCTTAGGATTGTTGAAAGGCTCCTTATTGCAGTTGAAAATCATAAAATAGGTTCCGCGCAGGGGATCGATATGATAATCCGCTGTCTTTTGAACACTCTCTAACTCCTCCTTCGGGAAATCTCTGGAGAAATCCAGGTCTCCCTGATTGTAAGCGGTATAAGCTGCATTGGAGTCCTTTACCAAAAGCCAGTTAATGGTTTCAAAGGTAACGTTATCCTTATCCCAGTAATTCGGGTTCTTGGTCAAAACATACTGCTCATCCTGGGTATAGGCGGATACATAGTATGGACCGTTGGAAACGTAAGTCTCGGCAGTGTTGGTCCAAGCATCTCCGTTTGCTTCAATGGTAGCCTCCTGTACCGGAACCATTACTGCAAAAGCACAGATTTGCTCGAAATAGCTACAGGGATAGGCAAGATGAATAACAAAGGTCTTATCATCCGGTGCTTCTATTCCCAAAGCATCCAGATTGCCTGCAGAGGCCTCCTTATAGCCCTTCACCATGCCCAAAAGCTCTTCCGCATAGGGCGCCGCAGTGGCAGGATCGGCTACTCTCTTCCAAGAATAAAGAAAATCCTTAGCGGTTAAATCAGTACCGTCAGACCACTTTAAGCCATCCCGTAAATGGAAGGTATAAGTTAATCCGTCATCACTCTTCTCATAGCTTTCCGCCTGAGCGGGAACGATGCTTCCGTCCTTATCATAGCGTAAAAGTCCTTCAAAGGTGTGGTTAATCATGTTTGCCGCTTCTCTGGCGTTGTTTAATGCAGGATCAATTGTCTCTTGGGGTGGTCCGATTTCCACGTTTAATACGGAATTATCGGAAGCCTCTGCTCCCTCCGCCTTTGTTGCATCACTTCCCTGCTTTCCGTTGTCTGCTGATTTTTGTCCTCCGCAAGCCGCCAAGGATACAGCTACAGCCATGGAAAGTCCCAGAAAAATTTTTTTCTTCATTACTCCTCCTCTTCAATGAAACGAAGCGTTTCGAAAAACTTGAAACAATCGTTAAGTTAAAAACCTTTGAGATTCTACCATATAAAAACGGTCAGGACAATGCCCGACCGTTTTTCTTTTATATACTTTTTAAATTTCTTTTAAGCTTTTTTACCATACATAAACAGGAAATATCCCGTTGGGGTATGCCAAACATTGCTTAAGTTTGGCTTCTCCAGATAAAACTCCGTGTAGTAAGCCACAGGGCAAGCGCCATAGTCCTTTAACAGAACCTGCTCCGCCTGATGCAGATAATCATAGTGCTCCTCTACATTTGCAGTCTTTCTCGCCTTGTCCACCAAAGCATCAAAATCCGGATTGCTGTACTTACCGTCATTATTACCGTTTCCGGTTTCAAAGAGGTTAATCATATTGGAAGGATCGTTGTAATCCATTACCCAACCGTTTCTTGCCACATCATAGTTTCCGGAACGGCGATTTGCGGTTACAGTCTTCCACTCCTGGATATCGATGTTCATGGTCAGTCCCAGCTGCCCCCAAGCATTTTGCAGGTACTCTGCTACAGGCTTATGGTAGCTGGCATCATTGGTCAGGTAGGAAAATGCAGGGAAGCCCTGTCCGTTTGGATAGCCTGCTTCAGCCAGTAATTCCTTGGCTTTTGCAAGGTTCTCTTCGTATTTACTGTTATCAAAGAAATTACCGTACTTTTCTTTGGTCACCTCTTCAAAGGAGGAGTTCTCCCCGGCATCACTGATTCCGGGACCAACCAGATTGTTTGCAGGAGTATAGGTTCCCTGCATAATGGTATTGGCCACATAGTCTCTATCTACCGCTAAGGAAAGAGCCTCTCTTACCTTAGGATCGTTAAAGGGAGCCTTCTGTGTATTAAAGCTGATATAATAGGTACCCATCATCGGTTCCAAGTGAAATTCCTCATTTCCCTTAAGGCTTGGAATTTCCTCGGAAGGAAGGGTTTTTGCCAAATCCAATTCTCCCTGATTGTAAGCGGTATAAACAGAGTTTCCATCTTCAATCAGATGCCAAACAATCTTATCAAAGGTGATATTATCCTTGTCATAATAATATGGATTCTTCTCATAAACGATTCTATCCCCATCCACATATTCCGTCATTCGATAAGGTCCACTGCTGACATAAGTTTCCGGCTTTGTTGCCCAGGCATCTCCATTTTCTTCTACCGTCTTTTTCTGTACGGGAGCTGTAGAAACAAATGCTGCAATCTGATCAAAGAAGGTGCAGGGGCTACTTAGCTTTACCACAAAGGTATCTTTATCCGGAGCGGAAACCTGTAAAGCATCCAGATCCCCGTTGGAAGCCTCTTCATAACCTGCCACCACACTTAGTAAATCATATCCGTAGGGAGCTGCCAAGGCGGGATCTGCCAAGCGCTTCCAGCTATATACGAAGTCCTCTGCCGTTAAATCCGTTCCGTCAGACCACTTTAAGTCGGGACGAAGATGAAAAGTCCAAGTAAGTCCGTCATCGGAATGTTCCCATTTTTCCGCAAGTCCGGGCACAACATCGGAATTCTTGTCAATGCTGAGTAATCCGGTAAAGGCATGCAGAATATAGGTGGCTCCATCAGATGCAGAGTTTAAAGCAGGATCCATGGTTTCCGGAGAGGAACCAACCTGAACATTAAGCTCTCCACCTTCGGAAGCTTCAGAAGCCTCAGCAGCCTGGCTGCCGCTCTCTCCCTTTGCAGATTCCTGTTTGCTCTTATCGGCTCCACCACAGGATACCAAAAAGGCCAAACTCAAGGCCGCAATGGGAAGTAGGTACTTTGCTTTTCTCATAAAATTCTCCCTTCTAAAAAATTGGTCATAGTGTCTATATAGGAAGGAGCCTATTCGTTGCTCATAAGCTTTCGAATCACTCCTAAACCTCATGTATTGCAACAGGATTAAACACCCCACCTTACTGTTATTCCTATTATGACAGTATGGCTTTATCTCTTAATTCACCCTGTCTAAATGATGACAGGCTGCAAAATGTCCGCTTTCCACCTCTTTAAATTCCGGCTTCTTCTCCGCACATAGACCGTCTGCATAGGGACAACGGGTGCGGAAGGGACAACCTGATGGCGGATTTACCGGGGATGGGACATCTCCCGAAAGAATAATTCTATGGGATGCTCTGGCCACCTTTGGATCTGCAATGGGAACCGCAGAAATTAAGGACTTGGTATAAGGATGCAGTGAATGGAAGGTGATGGTATCACTATCCGCCAGCTCCACCAAATGCCCCAGATACATTACCCCGATTCTGGAGGAAATATGATTTACGATAGATAAATCATGGGCGATGAAGAGATAGGTCAATCCCAGCTCCTCTTGCAAATCCTCAAACATATTCACCACCTGAGCCTGGATGGACACGTCCAAAGCAGAAACCGGCTCATCACAAACGATAAATTCAGGATCCACTGCCAGGGCTCTGGCAATGCCGATTCTCTGTCTTTGACCTCCGGAGAACTCGTGAGGATAACGGTTGGCATGCTCCGAGTTCAGACCTACTGTAGAAAGCAGAGAAAGAATTTTTTCTCTACGCTCCGCCTTTGACTTACAAAGCTTATGAATATCTATAGCCTCCCCAACAATATCCTCTACAGTCATTCTGGGATCCAAAGATGCGTAAGGGTCTTGGAAAACAATCTGCATCTTCCTTCTGTAGGGAAGCATATTCTTCTTGATTTTCTTTTCCGCATCAAAGATGACTTCTCCGCCATAAGTGATACTTCCGCCGGTAGGCTCTGTTAAACGAAGGATAGAACGGCCTGTTGTAGTTTTGCCGCAGCCGGACTCTCCTACCAGACCAAAGGTTTCTCCCTTATTGATAAAGAAGGAAACATCATCCACAGCCTTAACCACCTTATTGCTTCCTGCCACAGGAAAATACTGCTTTAAGTGACTTACCTCTAATAAACGCTCCGGCATTTATGCTTCCCCCCTTTCCTTCAAAAAGTCTTCCTTCTGTTGCATAAAACATCTGTCATAATGCACACCCTCATACTGATTCTTCTCCGGCTTATGGGTTAGACAAAGCTTCATACAGTTACTGCATCTTGGCGCAAAGCCGCAACCCTTTGGGGGATTCAGAAGATCCACCGGCTGTCCTTCGATAGGTACCAGCTTGGAATAATCATGCTCATGGAACTTGGGAATGGAACGCAGCAGTCCCTTGGTGTATTCATGCTTCGGATTATAGAAAATATCATCCGTTGTTCCATATTCCACGATTTCACCGGCATACATAACCGCAATATAGTCGCACATGGAGGCAACCACACCCAGGTCATGAGTAATCATAATGATACCCATCCCTAATTTTTGTTTTAATTCCTGCATCAGCTCTAAAATCTGTGCCTGAATAGTTACGTCCAAGGCCGTAGTAGGCTCATCCGCAATTAAAAGCTTGGGTTCACAGGCTAAGGCGATGGCAATCATTACTCTCTGCCGCATACCGCCGGATAACTCATGGGGATACTGCTTTAATCGCTTCTCCGGCTCATTGATACCAACCAGTTCCAAAAGCTCCTTGGCTCTCTCCATAGCCGCTCTTCCCTTTTTATCCGTATGAAGGGAAACCGCTTCCGCAATCTGATTCCCAACAGTCCATACCGGGTTCAAAGAGGTCATGGGATCCTGGAAAATAATGCTGACCTCATTCCCCCGAATCTTCCGAAGCTCCTTTTCACTCATTTCGTGGATTTTATGGCCATTAAACTCTACCGAGCCTCCCACAATCTTACCATTCTGGGCGGTAAGTCCCATAATGGAGTAGGCGGTAACGGATTTTCCCGAACCGGATTCTCCAACAATTCCTAAAACTTCTCCCTCGCGCATTTGCAGGGTAACGTTATTTAAAGCCTTTACCTCTCCCGCCGGAGTAAAGAAGGATAAACGCTCTTCTTGAATATCCACAAGATATTGACCGGACATATTTTCCTCCTTACTGCTGTTTCAATTTCGGGTCAAAGGCATCACGCAGGCCATCTCCCAAAAGGTTAAAGCTTAAAATGATAATAAAAATCAAGAAAGCCGGGGCAAAAAGTTTTTCCGGATAGGTTTGAAATCCGTTTAAAGCGGCACTGGCCAAAGATCCCAAAGATGGCATCGGTGCCTGTACACCCAGTCCTAAAAAGGAAAGGAAGGACTCGGTAAAAATGGAACTGGGAATCTGTAAGGTAGTGGTTACAATCAGGGTACCGATACAGTTTACAATCAAATGCTTAAAGATAATACGACCGGATCCTGCACCCAAAGCCTTTGCCGCGGTAACATACTCACTCTGCTTTAAAACCATAATCTGAGAACGGACGATTCTGGCCATTCCCACCCAGTACAGTAAAGCAAATACGATAAACATGGAAATCATATTGGAGCCAAGCTTTTGCATCCAGGCAAAGCCCGGTTTGCTGGCCAATGCTTCCAGAGGGAACTTCAAGGTCTGGGCCAAGAGGATAATAATCAGTACGTCGGGAACCGTGTAGATAATATCCACGATTCGCATCATGATCATATCCACTAATCCGCCGAAGTATCCGGCGATTGCCCCAAATATGGAGCCAATGACCAGGATCAAAACGGAAGCCACAAGACCTACCGTCATGGAGACTCTTCCTCCTACCAGTACACGAATCATATAGTCACGACCATTTTGATCCGTTCCCAAAAGATGCGGAAAAACCTTTTCCCCTGCATCAATTTGCTTCTGCTCCGTCTTTGAGTACTGCATGGGAGCCAAACGCTCCGAGCCCTTCATCTGCTGTTCATACTTATAGGGATAAACGCCGGGTATCAGAAAGCAGCAAATAGTAATCAAAAAAACAATAAACAGAGCACTCATGGCAATTTTATTTTTCCGGAAACGATGCAAGCCGTCCTTCCAGAAGCTTACGGATTCTCTCATAAAGACCAGAGACTCCTTATCCTCCACAGAAGCCGGAGTAAAATCTTCCAAGCTCCACTGAAGGCTCAAGGGATTTTTCTTTATTTCTTCCATTTTATTCTCCTTACTTTAATTTAATTCTCGGATCCACAATCGCATAAGCAATATCCACGAAAAGGTTCATGATAATAATAAATACCGCCAGGAAAATGGTGGTTCCCATAATCATGGGATAATCTCGGCTGGTAATAGAGCTTACGAACTCCGAACCAAGTCCCGGAATATTGAAAATCTTTTCAATGATGAAGGAACCGGTCATTAAAGCGGCAAGCAAGGGTCCAAGATAAGTAATTACCGGTAAGATTGCATTTCGTAAGGCATGCTTGAAAATTGCTTTAAAAGTTGTAACCCCCTTGGCCTTTGCGGTTCTCATATAATCCTGCCCCATAACATCCAGCATGGAAGAACGCATCAATCGTGCCATATAGAAGGTGGGATATAAAGCCAAGGCCACCACCGGCATAATGTAGCTTTGGGCATCCTTTAAGCCCAGAGAAGGCAACCATTTTAACTTCGTGGTGAAGATATAAATTAAAATCGTAGAGGACAGAAAGGAAGGAATGGCTATTCCCGCAGTGGATAAAACCACCAAAAGGTTATCAATAAACTTTCCTCTGTTAAATGCGGCTACGGCCCCTAAAGGAATTCCGGTGCAAACTGCAAGGATTAGTGCAAGTCCTCCTACCTTTGCGGAAACCGGAAACTTTGTCCCGATAATCTGGGATACCGTTCTTCCCCTCTTCTTAATGGATAAACCGAAGTCTCCCTTTAAAATGCCGGTCATATAGGTGGTGTATTGCTGAAATAAGGGCTTATCCAAACCATATTTCGCCTCCATAGCAGCCTGGGCCTGAGGCGTTACTGCCTTCTCGGACAAGAACGGTCCTCCCGGAACCATATTCATAACAAAAAATGTTAATGTTGCTACCAAAAAGGCTGTAATTAAGGACATAATCGCCCTTTTTAAAATATACTTTGGCATAGCGCCCTCCTTCTTTAATGAATTTACATAGAAATATACACGATATGCTCCGGACTTTCAAGACACAATAAAATGAATTTTGGGCATCAGATTGCATTTTTTTTAGACAATTCTTGGAATCTTTCTTTTTATCAATAAATTTTTTAATTTTATCAAAAGACACAACC
>NZ_DBHIGR010000088.1:7160-9059 GCF_057249185.1 Oribacterium sp. | reverse complement strand
CTTCCCAACAAGCTTCCTCAGGCGGAGATTTCGAAGAAAGCCATGCAGGGCTATTCCTCTTACGGAAATCAAATCGGCCTAGCCACGAGTTTCGTCCGGGAATTGTACGATGATTCCTATGTGGCAAAGCACATGGAGGTGGGCGCGGTAGTGGGGGCGAGTCCGGTAGAAAATGTGCGAAGAGAGCTTCCTGCACCGGGAGATATTGTGGTGTTAATCGGCGGTCGAACCGGCCGGGACGGCATCCAGGGTGCATCCGGCTCCAGTGTGGTGCATACCAGTGCCTCTCTTCACACCATGGCTTCCCAGGTACAGAAGGGAAATGCCCCGGAAGAGCGGAAGATACAAAGACTTTTCCGTCGTCCGGAAGTCTCCCGCCTGATTAAGAAATGTAATGATTTCGGTGCCGGCGGGGTTGCCGTTGCCATCGGAGAAATCAGTCCCGGAATGGAGATTCATCTGGACAAGGTGCTTCTCAAGTATCAGGGCTTAAATGCCACGGAAATTGCCATCAGTGAATCCCAGGAAAGAATGGCGGTGGTGGTTTCGGAAAAGGACTACGCTTCATTCGTCAAAGCCTGTGAAGAGGAAAATATCGAATATGCCCTTGTGGCGACTGTGACCAATCGAAATCGACTGGAAATGTTTATGGGAAAGGAAAAGGTGGTGGACTTAAAGGCCTCTTTCCTGGAGACCTCCGGGGTACGGCAGCATAGAGAGGCTGTTTTAACGGATCACCCTGAGGAGAATCCATTCCTCCATCAAAATTTTCATAAAGAACAGGCAGAGAAAGAACTTTCAGAGAAAAATGTGGCGTCTCAGAAGGGACTCGCTACGAACTTTGACAGCAGTATCGGGGCAACAACGGTGCTGATGCCCTTTACGGGAAAGGAAGAATTAACGCCGGTGCAGGCTTCCGTGCAGGCGCTTCCCACTTTAGGCTTTGATAGTGATGTGGCGACCGTTTTAACTTACGGCTTTATTCCGAAGATTTCCCACTATTCTCCCTTTTTATCCGCGCTTTATTCGGTTCTTCTCTCCGTGGCAAAGGTCTATGCGGTAGGAGGGGACAGAAAGACCCTCTATCTTTCCTGTCAAGAGTACTTCGAGAAGCTGGGAACAGATAGTAAGAAGTGGGGCATGGCGACGGAAGCGTTGCTGGGCGCTCTCTATGCCGAGAGAGCCTTGGGGATCTCCGCCATCGGGGGAAAGGACAGTATGTCCGGTACCTTTAATGATCTTCATGTGGTAGAAACCTTGATTTCCTTTGCCTGTAGTACAGTGAAAATAGAAGAGGTGCTTACACCGGAGCTAAAAAAATGCGGAAACACCTTATATTTCCTGCCGCTCGTAAAGGACGAGAGAGGCTTTCCGAATATAGCGGAGACGGTAGAGAAGTATGACACTCTTCACCGCTATATTTCGGAGAAAAAGGTCTGCTCCGTCTATGTTTTGGAGGAAGGCTCCGCCTTTTCCGCCCTTTACAAGATGGCAGTAGGAAATGATTTAGGTTTTCACGTTACAATGGAAGACCTTTCAGACTTTCAGCCGGGCTCCATGGTTATTGAAGCCGGGGATGCCGACCTGCCTTTCCGTAAGATCGGAACGGTGGAAGAGGATATTTTGGCGAATGGTGAGCCATTGGATAAGGAGACTTTGCGGAGAGCCTATACCGGCACCTTTGAAAAGCTTTATCCGGAGTACGTGAATTTGGAGAAGGGAAATTGTGAGAACCTGTCCAAAGAGACGGAAAGAGCGTTTTTCTCTCCGGAAAAGGTGGATCAGGTGAAAGTTCTGATTCCTGTCTTCCCGGGAACGAATTGTGAGTATGACAGTGCCCGTGCCTTCCAAAAGGAGGGGGCAGAGGTGGAAACGGTCATTATCCGGAATAAAAGAGAG
>NZ_DBHIGR010000088.1:0-7060 GCF_057249185.1 Oribacterium sp. | reverse complement strand
CTTCCAAAAGGAGGGGGCAGAGGTGGAAACGGTCATTATCCGGAATAAAAGAGAGCAGGATTTAAAGGAAAGCATGGAAGAGTTTGTGGAGAAGTTAAGGGGCGCCCATATCCTGATGTTTGTGGGAGGCTTTTCCAGTGGAGATGAGCCGGACGGCTCTGCCAAGTTTATTGTGAATTTCCTGAGAAATGAGAAGGTGAAAGAGGCGGTTCATAGCCATTTAAAGAAAAAGCGTCTCATCCTTGGAATCTGTAACGGCTTCCAGGCCCTCTTAAAATCCGGCTTACTTCCCTATGGAGAGATCCGGGATCTCAGTGAGGAAGATTTAACACTGTACCACAATGACTGTATGCACCATGTATCCACTACCGCCTTTACCAGGGTGTCCAATACGAACAGTGCATGGACTCGGCATTTCCGCATAGGGGAAATGCATGACGTGGTATTTTCCCATGGCGAAGGGAAGCTCGTAGGAAAATCCATTGAGAAGTGGAAGCATCTTGCGGCGTTCCAGTATGCGGACTTTGACGGAAATGCAAGCCTGAATGGAAAGTTCAACCCCAACGGCTCTTTGTACGGTATCGAGGGCATGGTTTCGGAAGACGGCTTGATCCTCGGGAAAATGGGACACAGCGAACGCTATGGCGAGGGACTGTATCGGAATCGTCGAATTCCGAATCCCCAGAATCTGTTTTACAGCGGGGTACAGTATTTTAAGGGAGCAAAATGAAGAAAATAGCAGTATTTATTTCGGGAGGAGGAACGGATTTACAGTCGCTTATTGACAATGTGCATGAACAAAGCGGCGTAATCCGCCTTGTGGTTTCCAGTCGGGGGGATGCCTATGGACTGGAAAGAGCGAAGATAAGGGGAATAGAGACTATGGTGCTTCCGAAAGGGGACTACGACAGCGCGCTTTTGGAAGAGTTGAAAAAGAGAGAAGTGGAGTGGATCGTGCTTGCCGGTTTTTTAAAGATTCTCTCTCCGGCGTTTATCCGTCATTTTCCCCGGCATATTGTAAATATTCATCCCTCTCTGATTCCGGCCTTCTCCGGCCCCGGATTTTATGGGATGCGGGTGCATGAGGCGGTGTATCGTGCCGGAGTGAAATGGAGCGGGGCAACGGTGCATTTTGTCAGTGAAGTAGTGGACGGCGGGGCAATCCTACTACAGGAGGTGGTTCCCGTTTTGGAAGCAGACGGTCCGGAGGAGATTGCAAGAAGGGTTTTAGAACTGGAGCATCGCATTCTACCGGTTGCAGTGAAAGCCTGTTTGGAAAATCGGGTGTTTTGGCAGGGAGAGCGTGCCTTTATTCGGGAGGAAGTATGAAGACAGCATTAATCAGCGTTTTTGACAAGAACGGCATTGTAGACTTTTGTAAAGGCTTAAAGGATTTAGGCTATCAGCTGATTTCCACAGGGGGAACCTATCAATTATTACAAAAAGAAGTGGAAGTGAAAGAAGTCTCCGAACTGACCGGCTTTCCGGAAATTTTGGACGGGAGGGTGAAGACTCTGCATCCCCGCATCCATGCCGGAATCCTGTATCGAAGAGAGAGCGCACTGCATCAAAAAACCGTGGAAGAACTGGGAATCGACTCCATTGACCTTGTGGTAAACAATCTTTATCCCTTTGAAAAGGTACTTAAGAAGGAAGGGGTGAGTGAGGAAGAGCAGGTGGAAAATATTGATATCGGCGGACCTTCCATGATTCGCGCCGCGGCAAAGAATTTTCGGGATGTTCTTGTGGTGACCGATGGGGGAGATTATGAAGAGGTGCTTCTTCGTCTTCGGGAGGGGAAAAATGACCTTTCCTATCGGGAGCAAATGGCGGCAAAGGCCTTCCGTTATACCGCCTATTATGATGCGTTAATTGCAGAATATTTTAATAATCGCCTTTCTATATCCAATCCGGAGTACCTGAGCATGAGCTATCGCCTGGGCACAAGCCTTCGCTATGGGGAGAATCCCCATCAGGCTGCCGCTTTCTATGAGAAGGTATATGAGGAGAATCCGGCAGAATGGAAGCAACTTCACGGAAAGGAGCTGTCCTACAATAATTATACGGATATGTACAATGCGGTTCGCTTTGTAAAGGAATTTTCCGAGCCGGCAGTGGTGGGCACAAAGCATAACAATCCGGCCGGAATAGGAATCGGGGAAACGATTGATGATGCCTTCGATAAGGCCTATGCCTGTGATGCAACTTCTCTCTTCGGAGGAATTTTCGCCTTGAATCGACCGGTGACCAAGCATATCGCAGAAGTCTTACACTCCTTTTTTATGGAGATTGTGATTGCACCGGATTATGAGGAAGAGGCCCTTTCTATCCTGGAA
This sequence comes from Oribacterium sp., assembly GCF_057249185.1. Lineage (NCBI taxonomy): Bacteria > Bacillati > Bacillota > Clostridia > Lachnospirales > Lachnospiraceae > Oribacterium > Oribacterium sp. The sequence goes on along the minus strand of NZ_DBHIGR010000088.1, from coordinate 4,724 downwards.
GAGAAGAAGAATCTTCGGGTGATTGTGATGCCCAACTTGTCCACCTTCTCCCTTCCGAAGAAGACGATGAAAGAAGTGCTGGGAGGCATTCTGGTACAGGACTATGACAATGCGGATCTTACGGAAGAAATGGAAGTGGTCAGTGCGCGAAAGCCCACAGAAGAAGAAATGCGGGATTTGCTTTTTGGCTTTAAGGCGGTAAAAATGGTTGCTTCCAATGGGGCGGTTCTGGTAAAGGACGGCGCGACTCTCGGAATCGGACAGGGGCAGGTACGGCGTACCTGGGCAGTGGAGGATGCCCTTTCCCATGGGGAAGGCAAACACTCCGGGGCTGTGCTGGCTTCCGACGGCTTCTTCTTTGCCGATACGGTGGAGCTTTTACAGAAACACGGCATTCGTGCGGCAATCCAGCCGGGGGGCTCCGTGAAGGATCCGGAAGTGATTGAACTCTGCAATCAGTATGGGATTGCTTTGGTGATGACTCATATTCGGCATTTTAGACACTAAAAGGTATGAAATCTATCGGAGCGTCGAGGCTCTATAGGACGAGAAATAAACCTATCGGAGTATCAAGGTTCTATAGGACTTGGATTTTAAGAAGCTAAGATATCGAGGAACAAAGAGTTCATATCATAAAAATGAAAGGGGCTGTACTATGCGTGTATTGGTTGTGGGAAATGGCGGTCGGGAGGATGCGCTTTGCAAAAAATTACAGGAAAGTCCGCTCTGCGAAAAGCTGTATTGCTGCCCGGGAAATGCGGGGACAGACCGCTATGCAGAGAATCTTTCCCTTGGGAATAACGAAGAAATCGTAAGATTTGCAAAGGAGCACGTGGACTTTGTTGTTGTGGGCCCGGAAAAGCCCTTGTGCGAGGGCCTTGTAGATGAACTGGAAGGGGTAGGAGTAAAAGCATTTGGCCCGAAAAAGAAGGCGGCTCAATTAGAGGGAAGCAAAGATTTTACGAAGCACTTCCTGGAGAAATATGACTTACCCACTGCCCGGTACAAAACGGTATTTTCTTATGAAGAAGGCGTGGAGGCGTTGCAGGATTTTTCCTATCCCCTTGTGATTAAGGCGGACGGCCTCTGCGCCGGAAAGGGTGTGGGGATTTTTCTGGAGGCAGCGCAAGCAAAGCAGTATTTAGAAGATCTTTTTGTGAAAAAGATTTTCGGAGAAGAAGCCAAGAAGGTGGTCATTGAGGAATTTCTGGATGGAAAAGAGGCATCCCTTCTTTGCGTGGTATCCGGAAATCAGTTATTTCCTTTGGAATCGGCGAGGGACTATAAACGAATCTATGACGGAGACCTGGGAGACAATACCGGCGGGGTAGGCTGTTATTCTCCCAACGAGCTGTTTAATGCGGAATTAAAGGAGAAGATTGGAAAGGTTCTGGAGAAGATATCCTATGGACTGGAGCAGGAAGGGCTTCAGTACAGCGGCATTCTTTTTATCGGCTTTATGATAATGGGGGGAGAGCCGAAGATTCTGGAATTTAACGTCCGTTTTGGAGATCCGGAGACGGAAGTGATTTTACCGAGACTCAAGAGTGATTTACTATGTCTTATGGATAAGGCGAATTCCCATAGCCTCCGCAGGGAAGACTTTCAGTGGTCGGAGGAAGCTTGCATGACGGTGGTCATGACCTCGAAGGGCTATCCTCACGCCTTCGAGAAGCATAAGCGGATTACGGGAGAAATTACCGAGCCGACTATCTTTGTTTACCATAACAATACTGTCCTGGAAGAGGGTGCAGCGTATTCCGACGGAGGAAGAGTGCTCTCCGTCACCACCATGGGAGACAGCCTTTCCGCCTGCCGGGAGAAGATTTATGCCCATATCGGTGAGATTCACTTCGATGGCGCGACGTACAGAAAGGACATCGGAATTCCGGTAGAATAGGAAAAGGGAGTCATTTCAACATTAGAATATTGCCAAAAACTGCTTTTATTTTGATTTACAGTCTCTTTTTTCTTCTGCAGAAGTAAAAACTTATGAAAGTAAGGATGTTTTTCTGCATTGTTGTGATATAATATCAGCTAAAAGAAAGTCTTATAAGGAGCTGGAAAGCATGGAAGAGCGGAATAGAATAGAGCGTCCTGAATATTTGCAGACACTTAAGCAGTATAGGGATATGCCTTTGGTGAAAATCCTGGCGGGAATTCGGCGATGCGGAAAATCCACCATTTTGGAAATGTTCAAGGAAGAGCTGATTCGGAGCGGAATTTCGGAGGATCATATCATTAGCCTGCGTTATACCTCGGAAGAGTTGGAAGAGGGCATGAGCAGTAAGGAGATGTATCAGGGGATAAAGCGGTTAATGCGGGATAAAGACCGCTATTATCTTCTGCTGGATGAGGTGCAGGAAGTGACAGGCTGGGAAAAGGCGATAAACAGTCTTTTGGAGGACGCAAACACCGACATTTATGTGACGGGCTCCAATTCCAAGCTGATGTCCGGAGAGATTTCCGACTATTTAACGGGGCGGTATATTTCCATTCCTGTTTACACCCTGTCTTTTTCCGAGTATTTACGTTTTAAGGAAGGAGATTCCCGCTCTAAAAAGGAGCTCTTGCAGGACTATATTCGTATAGGGGGCTTTCCCATCGTGGCCCGCAGTAATTTTGATGAGCGCTCCGCCTATCAGATTGTGGAAGGAATCTATAACTCCGTCATTAACAGTGACATTACTCGGCGATATAAGATTGTAAACCTGGATTTATTTCAGCGTGTGGTTAAATTTGTGGTGGAAAATGTGGGAAAAACCTTTTCCGCCAATGCCATCGCCAAGTTTCTGAAAAGTGAGGGGCGTTCCCTTTCCATTGAATCCATATACAACTACTTAAGCTATCTGGAGAAAGCCTTCGTGATTTATCGTTGCCCCCGATATGATTTACAGGGAAAGTCTGTCCTGAAAACACAGGAGAAATTCTATCTGGCGGACTCTTCCTTAAAATACTGTATGATGGGCTTCAACCCCAAGTCCATTGCTTCTATGCTGGAAAACCTGGTGTACTTTGAGTTGAAACGAAGAGGCTATGAGGTCTATATCGGGAAAAATGAGACGAAGGAGATTGATTTTGTGGCGGTTCGGCGGGATGAGCGAATCTATGTACAGGTCTGCCGGAATCTGCCGGAGGATTCGGATCGGGAGCTGGCTAACCTTTTGGAGCTTAAGGATCATTATCCGAAGTATGTGGTGACGCTGGATGACTTGGCAGGGGGAAATGTGAATGGGGTAAAGCTTGTGCACATGGCGGATTTTCTGATTAGCAGAGAGTATTGAGGTATATACAGGATAAGTACATGAAGGAATCAGGCTATATTTATGACCTGATTCCGACGGTTTCGATTCATAGAAAATAGAAGTTTGAAAGCATGCTAAAAAAATTTCATACTCTCAATTTAAAAATAAAAATAAAATGTCTGTGCCAGATAACTAGAGCAATCTTCTGTTATTACAAAAGGGTGTCCTCCACCTATATGAATACTTTGTATTACATCAGCATCTGGGTGACCATAACTATTCTTTGTGCCAGCAGAAATAATATAAACTTTATCATTTTCGATGAATCCCGTATTAAAGTTCCATGCAGATCCATGATGTGGAACTTGAAAACAACCTATAGTTGACCAATATTTTTCATAATGAGTTTTTAATGCATTAAAATAGGTATCTGTAGATGCATCATAGTCGCCGGTGTATAAACAACCTGGATTCTTACCTCTACTCCAATATCTATTAACGAAACGTCGTCTACTGTAATCTAAATAAAAAATTTCGTTATAAATCCAACCATTAAAAAATCGCTCGTCATCCATGCGCAAATCTAAAGAACCATATATCGAAGAAATTCTACTTAATCTTCCAGAATATACTGTCATAGAATTGCCGTTTCGCTTTCCTGAGATTTTATCGTAAGTTTTTCCTATGATTTCATTAAAAGCTCTTTTTTTCTTTGTTATAACTTCTTCAGGGGGGATAATTACTTCGCCTTCCATGAACTGTCCATTATAGACTGTAATGCCAGACTCATATAAGATTTTTTCAAGTTTTTCTTTTTGAATATTTTGCTCAAAATTAAAGGGAATATATTCCCAAATATCTTTTAAACGTGAATAAGTTAATTTCCTTCCAGAAAGAATGGATTGATCAAATAATTGCCATTCACTATTAGCTTGTGAATTAGAATCATCTTCTAAATCAAATAAATCATCATTATCACTAGGAGAGTTATCTGGTGAAACTTCTTGAACAGCAATTAATTTCGGCTTTATTCTACCATTATTTTCCAAATTATTGATAGCGTTTTTGGGGTTACTAATAAATTGGTAAGTAAAATCATTACTGGATTTTTGTTCATTTAGTTCTTGAAGCAAAATTAATTTATTTACATCTGAAATTAGTGGAAAGAATATATTTTTTACGTGACAATATTTGATTAAGAATGGTATTCCATTTATATGATCCTCGTGAAGATGTGAAATAAATAGAGCGTGAATAGTTTCTCCTTTTTCAAAAGATTTTTGTATTTGGGATTCTACAATTGTTTTGTTTGTTGAAGATCCGCAATCATAAACAACATTAAATTTTTCATAATTGTAAAAAATATGTTCCGTATAAAAAGCACCCTGCCCTACAGGATGAAATAGTCTTAAGATTCTTGCTCTCATTAGTTCTCCTTTCTAAGAAATTACAGGAATTGTCTTAAGCATAATCAAAAAA
>NZ_DBHIGR010000087.1:0-9087 GCF_057249185.1 Oribacterium sp. | reverse complement strand
TTAGAGAAATGGGCTTCCCGGTTTATAGCCTGGCAATCATTGAAGAAATGACTGACGAAGGACAAATCAGCTTTAGAGAGAACCCATAAATTAAGAGGGCTGTAAATCAAAATAGTTTGATTTACAGCCTCTCTTTTTTCTCTACTCTTCGTTCTTATCTTCTGTTTTTTCAATATCTTCTTTTTCTTTCTCTTTAATCATCTTATCCAAGCGTAGCCACATGATTTTATAAATCACCGCGGTTAAAACTACAATAAAGAGAAAGGAAAGAAGTAAAAACGGTAGAAGCCATTTGGCGTTCAAGCTCACAGCTATCACTATGCTTGTATTCATTTAACTGCGCCTCTCTCCCAAAACAAAAGCAAAGCTTGTAACAACGCCGTCTTTATTCTGCTTAATGTTCTGCATAGAAAGAGTCGGCAGGAAGGATACGGCGTCCTTTGCGGTAATACTTGGCAGATTTTCATCCAAATAACTCATCATGGCCATCTTAGAAACCTTGATTTCCGTCTCATAAGCCACTTTTCCGCTGGCTCTGCCGTTTTTCTTCTGATAGTAAACCTTTGCCGGGAAAAGATAGTAAGAAGAATGTTCTTTTCTCTGTTTACTTTCCACAACGACGATACTGTCCGGATGAGCGGCATACAAATCAGCTGCAAGGAAGGCACGCCTTCCATCCTCATCAAAATGTACCCCCTCTTTATTCTCCTGATTCCGAAGCATTACGCCGTCTTCCCCTACATAGTAAAGATTGTCAACCCAGGCATCCTTAATCATATGCCCATCCTGATCGAAGAAGTAGGTCTTTCCTTCCAAGTCCAGACGACCGGTCTGCATAGTTCCATCGGAATTGAGATAGTAACGTTCTCCTCCGATATCCTGGAAACCGCTTTGCATAATTCCATTTTCATCAAAATAGTAATACTTTCCGGCAATTTCCTTCCATCCGGTAACCCGATCTCCATTTTCATCGATGTAGGAACGTCCTCCCTCTTCATCTACAAACTGGGACAGATGATACTTCTCCGGATCCAAACTAATGCTAAAGCTCTTACTGTAGCTTTCTCCCATACTGCCGTCACTGGCTTGTGCATAGGCTGTCAAAGTGTAATTACCGTTTCGACTCAGCTTTATCGGAGCAAGATATTCCTCATTCTGAATATCCTCTTTTCCTCCACTTATGCTGTAAATGATTTTCTTTCCACTGCTTTTTAAGCTGATCTCCACAGGGTCGGTAAAACTGTCTCCCTGCAAATCCGATTCCACCTTGGGATCCAGAAGAGACAATGCTGTCTGAACCTCTGTATCCTCCGGGTAGAGCTTCTTCGCTTCTTCCAATGCCTTTACCGCCTCCTGATGTCTACCGGCCTTTCCATAGGCCTCTGACAAAAGAAGATAATATTTGCTGTTCTTCGTAAGGTTAGAGGGCATTCCTTCTAAAAGAGCTATCGCCTCGTCTCCCTTTTCAGACTGAACCAGCTTTGTTCCCTTCTTCAGTAAGTTATCATATTGGGTAGCAGGCAAGTTTTGATAACAAATATATGCAATGCCCAAAACGGGAATAATTGCTAAAGGAGCTGCCTTCTTCCATTTCTGCCAGCCCTTTTTCCATTCTCCCACTGAGGTTGGAGGAATGGCTGCCTTATCCTGGAAATCATCAGGATCATCAGGAATTTCCCCCTCAAAAGCCAGCTTTTCCTCCATTTCCTTACGTTTTTCCTGTAAGGAAAGGATTTTCTCCTCCGGCTCTTCTTCATCTTCCTGCACTTCTTCCCGGAAAAGTCCTCTTTCAATAAGGGTAATGGACTCGTCTTCTAAAGGACCTTCCTCCTCTTGAGACTCTTCCTCTTGAGGGTCTTTCTCTTGAAGCTCATCTTCTTGAGACTCATCCTCTTGAAGCTCATCCTTTTGAGGCTCTTTCTCCTGAAGCTCATCTCCATGAGAATCTTCTTTAGAATCTTCCTCAGTAAATACCTCCGGTACAAATTCTTGTATTCCGGCTTCCTCTTGTTCCGATGTTTCTTGTTCCGATATCTCTTCTTTCAGTCCTTCTTGTTCCGCTTCCTCTTGTATAGATTCCTGTACCTGAGCTTCTTCCGGCTGAGACTCTTCTTCCCCATGCTCTTCCTTCTCCCGGAAAAAGGCTTCAATGAAGCTGGCTTCTTCCTGTTCCTCTGAAAGAGCATCTCTATCGATTTCTTCCTGCTCTTTTGAAAGAGCAGCTGTATCGGTTTCTTCCTTTTCCCCTGAAAGTGTATCGGTATCGGTTTCTTCCTGTTCTTTTGAAAGAGCGGCTGTATCGGTTTCCTCTTTCTCTTCCGAAGCTACAGACTCCTTTACAGCCTCTGCTTGTACAGCTTTCTCCTCAAGTTCTTCCTGTGAAACATCTTCCTGTAAAACTTCTTCCTGTGAAAGTTCTTCTTGAATAGGCTCTTCCTCCGGTGCATATTCCAACTCTCCGGCCTCTTTTTGTTCCTCCAGGAATTCATCAACATTTTTCTTCAAAGGAAGATTTTCCAAAGACTCTTCCTCGCTCTCCGCCTCTTCCTGTGCCAACATCTGTTGTTTTAAAAATTCAGGTTCTTCATCCTTCTCCGGCTCTGGCTGAACTTCAATGTTTTGAAAGGGGGAGAAAGAAAGGTCAATCAATAAGCCACAGGTAGGACAAAACCGTTGATTTTCTTTTACTTCCGTACCGCAAACTTTACACCTCATAATCTCCTCCTTATTTTTTTATTAATAAAGGACAATGTTCAGATTTCCATTTTCGTATTCAGCCAAAAATACATCTGATACAGATTCAACTCCCTGTTCCTTTAGTCTTTCCAAAAGCCATTCCTCTGTCTTATCAATACTATCCAAAGCCTGAGCCTGAATTGTCCCATCCGTAATCAGAGGATATCTTGGGTTTTCTTCCCCCGACATTACTATGATTAGCTGTCCGTTCTGCTCCAGTACCGCTTGCTTAACGTTTCGAATACTATAGATATTATTGCTTCGTAACTTAAACATAATTTCGTGAGCAGTAAGCCCTGCCTTTCTACAAGCCTCTGTATCCAGTTTCCCTCTGCTAATCAACAAACTCGGCTCTCCATCTATGGCTTTTTTGAAAAAGGCGCTATTGGTTTTTAACCATCTTAAGCTCAAAACAAGGCAAACCCAAATCAATAAAATAATAAAATATTGTAAAAGCCCTATGTTCTCATTATATATTACACCACCGATAATGCCACCAAGAACGTAATTCTGTACTTGGTCGCTGGCAGAAGAAGGGGCTAAATTTCCTTTTCCGGTAAAATTTATGACCATTACAATGGACAAAAGTCCCAGTGCCAATTTAATGGTAATATTTATATAAGATACAACCATCTACTTCTCCTCCAAATTACATCAATACCTTATGACCCTTTAATTCTGCATAATACTTTAAGATACTATACTCTACTTCTCCACATCCACAATTTCTGTCTGAGGATTATACAAATTCATTTTTTCCAAAAGTATGTTTCCATCCACAGAAATAATACGGTAAAACTGATCTTCTTTGGTCTTAATAATCGCTCCATCTCTTGCCGCCTGGGTATTGATATACAAGTCCGTTTTATCTTCCTCCAATAGACCAGATGCCTGCTCAATCACTCTTAGAGCAGTGCTGTATTGATCATCAATTCTTTTATGGCTTTGATAGTTATTAATATGTACAGCAATTGTCACAAGCACCAAAAGTAAAGCAATTAATGATAACTCTCTATACTTAGTGGTTTTTTTATCTCTAAAAGACATAAACAATGCAAACAACAATAGAAGTGCCGAAATGGCTGCAAAGGTGATTTGCAGCCAGTTGGTCACTTCTATCCTACTTAATAAATATTCATAGGAATAAAATTTCATATTAGATCTCCGCAATAGCCTCGATTTCGCAAAGAACATTCTTTGGTAAGGTCTTTACTGCCACGCAAGAACGTGCCGGCTTGGAAGTAAAGTACTTCTCATAAATGCTGTTAAAGGTAGCAAAATCAGCCATATCAGCAAGGAAACAAGTGGTCTTGAAAACCTTGGAAATATCACTTCCGCCTGCCTCGATTACAGCCTTAACATTCTTGCAGCTCTGCTCAGCCTGTGCTGCGATGTCCGGTCCTGCAATCTCTCCTGTAGCAGGATCTACAGGAATCTGTCCGGAAGCAAATACTAAATTTCCTACAACATAGCCCTGAGAATAAGGTCCGATAGCTGCCGGTGCATTTGTTGTTGATACGTTTTTCATTGTACATCTCCTTTTCTGTGGAAAACAATTGAACATCTTTGATATTATCGCAAATCTTTTGTGAAAATTCAAGAAATACTCTATGGCTTCTTTTTTATTTTCTTCCTATTTTTCTCCCTGTTCTATGGAAAAATTATTATTTTTTTCTTATAATCCGGAATTTCTGCCTCTTCTCCTCTTAGGCATTTCCTTCCGACAGCTTTAACATCGCCAAGGTTCCGGTTCTGGCACATTCCAAAATGCTCACTGTCTTTAAAGTGTCAAGAAACATCTGGATTCTTTCCGGAGTATCACACATTTCAATCACCATCTGATTCTTACTAAGCTCCAGAATCTTAGCCCCCAGAATCTGACAGTTTTCCATAATATCCTTTCGGTTTTCCCGATTATAACGGAGCTTTACCAAAAGCAATTCTCTGGTAATCCCCTGGGTCTCCGTAAAGGTACGAACCTTAATAATATCCAGCTTTTTATTCAGCTGCTTTTCTACCTGTTCCAGTGTTTTTTTCTCGCCGCTGGAGACAATCACCATGTTGGAAACGGAATGATCCTCAGTTTCTCCTACAGTCAAGGAATCGATATTAAAGCATCTTCTCCAGAACAATCCTGCAACCTTTGCCAAAACACCGGACTGGTTTTCCACCAAAATAGAATATATTTTTTTCATCACACTACCTCATGACTGTCAATATACACTTCTAAAATTCCGCCTTCCTTCTTGCTAAGGAACGCAGTGATCTTAGAAGAAACTTCCTCATTTTTTGAAATGGCATCATAGGAAAGTCCGTAGGCCTTAGCCAAAATGGAAAGGTCGGGATTTCCTGTAAGATCCACCATGGTGAAACGGTCATGATAGGTTTTGTGCTGATATTGGTGAACCAAGCCCAATACTCCATTATGGAAGACAATCAGCTTAATGGGGATATTATATTGTTTCATGGTAGCCAATTCCATCATACTCATCTGGAAGGAACCGTCTCCCATAACTGCCACCACCTGCTTCTTCGGATCGGCAAGGTAAGCACCGATAGCTGCCGGCGTAGAATATCCCATAGTACCCATACCGCCTGAAGTAAGGAAGCGCCCGTCTTTCATTTGATAATTGGCGCAGGACCACAGCTGATTCTGTCCTACATCAGCCACATAAACCGCGTCCTGATTCAACTGCTTATTCAGCTCTTCCAGGAAATACTCGGGATGAACCAAATGATTTTTAGCCATTCCCTCTTCTTTCTTCTTCTGAAGAACTTTTTGAATTTCTCCCTTAATATTCTCCAATTCGGAAATCCAGGAGGAATAATGAAATTCTCCCTCTTCCTCCAGACAGGCATCCAACACGCTGGCAATATCTCCCACCAATGGAATCTCCGGTCCTGCATTCTTTCCGATTTCCGCGGGATCCACGTCGATGTGAATCAAGGTCTTATTATCTGTAATTAAGTCCGGCTGACTAATGGAACGGTCTGCTACTCTGGCCCCCATCATAATGATAAGGTCTGCATGATTCATAGCCTTATTTCCGTAGGGCTTTCCGTTATTCCCCACCATACCGAAGAAAAGGGGATCATTTTCCTCCATTACGCCAAGTCCCATCATGGTACAAACCACAGGAATATTGAATTTCTTGGAAAAAGCCCGAACCCTCTCCTTAGCATCTGCCAGGTGCACACCGCCGCCCACACAGAGAATAGGACGCTTTGTAGCTGCCAATCTCTGGAACATCTTTTTAATCTGCACCGGATTTCCCTGTACTGTGGGCTTATAGGTTCTCATCTTAACCTCCTCCGGATACTGGAATTTCCGAAGAGAAGCATTTTGTACATCAATAGGGATATCAATCAGAACCGGTCCCTTTCTTCCGGTCATGGCAATATGAAAGGCTTCCTTGAAAATCTTAGGAATTTCCTCTACATTTCGTACGGTATAGCTGTATTTTACAAAGGATTCACAGGCACCGCAAATATCTGCCTCCTGGAAGACATCGGAACCCAGTAAAGCACTCTCCACCTGTCCTGTGATTACAACCAAAGGAATACTGTCTGCAAAGGCAGTGGCGATTCCCGTGATAATGTTGGTAGCACCCGGTCCTGAGGTTACCGCACAGACCCCCGGCTTTCCGCTGATTCTGGCATAGCCGTTAGCTTCGTGGGCTGCATTCTGTTCCGTACGCACCAAAATGGAACGGATTTCGCTGTCTTCCAAGCTATCATAAAAGGGACATATCGCTACCCCGGGATAGCCGAAAACAAAGTCCACCTTTTCCAACTCCAAACATTTTACAATGGCAGCAGCTCCTGTCATCTCTCCTCCTACTCTATTTTTCCAATCCTTGGATAAACTCTTTCAACGCTCTAAAGAATAGTAAATCCTCTTTGAATAAAGGCTTGCTTAATTTGCTCAATATGGGCAAAGTCTCTGGTATCAATCTGTAAGGTCAGATGACATCCGTTAATGTCGGAATCCTCCACATTGTTATTGTGATCTACCTTGGTCACATTGGCTCCCTGCTCGGCAATAATCTTAGAAACTTCTTCCAGCTGTCCGGGCTTGTCTAAAAGAGGAATGGTAAGACTCGCTTTTCTTCCGGTTTTTAATAGACCACGGTTAATTACACGAGCCAGGATATTCACATCGATATTTCCGCCGGAAATAACCGCAACGACCTTTTTGCCTTTTACCGGAATTTTATTGAAAAGGACTGCCGCTACGGAAACCGCTCCCGCACCCTCGGAAACAATTTTTTGTCTTTCCATAAGAGTTAAAATCGCTGCGGCAGTTTCATCGTCTGTAACCGTCACCAGCTCATCCACATATTTTTCTACCATCGCATAGCTTAAGCTGCCCGGAGATTTTACCGCAATACCATCCGCAAAGGTATGTACTTCTTCCAGACTCTCCAGATGATGATCCTTCACCGCCTGCACCATGGAAGCCGCGCCCTGTGCCTGTACGCCGTACACCTTACATTTTGGATTTAATTTCTTAATTACAAAGGAAATACCGGAAATGAGTCCGCCTCCGCCTACAGGAACGACTACCGCATCCGCATCCTCCAGCTGATCCAAGATTTCCATTCCGATAGTCCCCTGTCCTGCCATAACATCCACATCATTAAAGGGATGAATAAAGACAGATCCATGCTCCTCCTGGAATTTCACCGCCGCTTCATAGGCATCGTCATAGACACCGTCTATCATTTTCACACTGGCCCCGTAGCTTCTGGTAGCCTCCACTTTGGAAATAGGGGCAATGGCCGGTAAAAAGATGGTGGACTTGGTGCCGCTGGCCTGAGCAGCCAAAGCCACTCCTTGGGCATGATTTCCTGCGGAGCAGGCTACCACTCCCTTTTTTCTCTCTTCCTCGGATAGGGTGGATATCTTAAAGTAAGCCCCTCGAATCTTAAAAGAACCGGTATTTTGTAAATTTTCCGTCTTTAAGTATAAATCACAATCTGTTTGAATTCTTGTTGCATGTACCAAATCCGTCTTATGTATTACGGGCTTTAAAACATGGGCTGCCTGATATACCCGATCCAATGTTAATTCCATCTTTCTACTTCCTTTTTCTTTTAAAAAAAGCGGCACAAAATGTGCCGCTGGCCTAGGGCAATTATCTCGCTTGATCCAAATCCTGAACCTGCTTCCATCCCATCTTCTGACGTAAATCCTGACCTGTCTTGGAAGCCAAGGTTTCTGCATGTTCCTCTCTCATTGCTAAGAAGTGAGGTCTTCCTGCCTGGTTCTCCAAAATCCAATCCTTCGCAAAGGTTCCATCCTGAATATCGGAAAGAATCTGCTTCATAGCCTTCTTTGCTTCCTCACCGATAATCTTTGGTCCTGCAGTATAGTCTCCATACTCAGCTGTATCGGAAATGGAATAACGCATTCCCTCAAATCCCGCATTGAAAATCAGGTCTACGATCAGCTTCATCTCATGTACACACTCGAAATATGCATTTTCCGGCTTATAACCTGCCTCAACAAGAGTATTGAAGCCTGCCTCCATCAAAGCGCAAACACCACCGCAAAGTACAGCCTGCTCTCCGAAAAGGTCTGTCTCTGTCTCTTCCTTAAAGGTTGTCTCTAAGATTCCGCCTCTTGCACCGCCGATAGCAGCTGCATAAGCCTTAGCCACATCCATAGAGTTTCCGGAATAATCCTGCTCACAAGCCACAAGGCAGGGAACACCCTTTCCGTCTACATACTGAGAACGAACGGTATGTCCCGGTCCCTTGGGTGCAACCATGATAATATTTACATTCTTTGGAGGAATAATGGCATGATAATGAATGTTGAATCCGTGAGCAAAAGCAAGAGTCTTACCTTCACTTAAGTTTGCCTGAATCTGATCCTTGTAAAGCTTAGCCTGCTTCTCGTCATTTACCAAAATCATGATAATATCGGACTTCTTTACAGCCTCATCTGTGTTGTATACGGTAAAGCCGTCTTCTCTTGCCTTATCAGCAGACTTGGAACCTTCATAAAGACCGATGACTACATCCACACCGCTGTCCCGTAAATTCAGGGCATGAGCATGACCCTGAGAGCCATAACCGATCACGGCAACCTTCTTACCGTTTAATAACTGTAAGTCACAATCCTTCTCATAGTACATAATAGCCATTGTTTTCTCTCCTTCTATACTTTTCCCCATAAGGGGATCCCTTGGAACAAATGCAGGGACTTTCCTCAAAGCACTGTTCCGCCTCTCTATTGTGAAGCCGAATTCCGGCATTTCACGACTTTATTCACCATCCATCTCCGAAAGAAGCTCTACCTTCCGTACGTCATATAATTTCTCCAACTGAGAAATTACCTGAGTAC
>NZ_DBHIGR010000086.1:0-9261 GCF_057249185.1 Oribacterium sp. | reverse complement strand
TGGGTCTATAATAGGGGCAATCTGAGCCCGTCAGTACTTACTGAAAGCGAGCAAGGCGATGCTTGAAGTTAGTACTGTTACGAAGGCGAGGTTAGCGGGAGCGTGCCCCAATTATAGACCTATACTGCATTAGAGCGCATTTTTATAATTAATATAGTCCTTCAATACATAGGATTAAGCTAACGAGAGCTCGCCCTGATTTCAGACTTATATTAATTAGAAAAATATTTTGATTTACATCCTCTTTTTATAGATCTTCATATGTTCTTACAAGGCGATTATCTTTTCACAGCTCTCATTTTCAGCTTCAAAAGTGCCTTTGCCTTCTTTGCATCCTGGGCAACAATATTATTTTCCCCGACAACGTTGGTTTCAATGCCTTCTTCACTCTTGTTAAAGTCCACAATAGTATTCATATATTGATTCGTAACTACAAAGGCACCCTGGGTTCCCACAAAGGAAACTCCTACAACCGCAATATCTCTTTTACCGATTTCTTCAATTGCTTGAGAAAAATCCAAGTTTCTGTTTCACCAGCTGTCCTCACTGACAATTGCCCCTTTTACACGAAGGGCTTCCGCCCAGGCACCTACACGACTACCGGTAAAAAGTTTATTAACGTTATCCTGTGGAATTCCGGCGATTATAATACCTACAAAGTCCAAGTCAGTATCATCGCATAGCTCTTCTACCAGAGGGTCACGAAAATGATGCAGGGTGGTTTCTTTGGTTGATGGTCCAATTCCCATAAGCTCCTCCTCTTCTTAATATAATGCTCGAATAGCGCCATCACGATACTCATTGGGAGAAATAATCATCGGCGCTCCGGTAATATCAATAATTGAATGAGATCCTATAAATCCGGAAGGTTCATCCGGAAGAAATCTGGTATCATACATAGCTCCTTGACCGGAAACCATCTTCACCAAAACCACTTTATCCTTACCCGGACGTTCTACATCCTTAAAATCATGACGCTCCGTACAGAAGGAACCGTTGGTTTTCTTCAATACTTCGCGAATTTCCTGACAGAAATGATCACATAGTCTATGGCAGGCATCAGGCCCAGGTCTGGAATATCCGGCCTTCGCCTGTAATACCACATCAATTAGAATGATGATATCCTCAGGTCCTGGTGTACCGGCACGGCCAAATACCACCTGCTCATCTAAAAATCCGTCGGAATTACCAAAAGCGGAGACATAATTGCCTTCCGTATCCGTAGCAGTAAGGATTACATACACTCCGGTTAAAGTATGGCTAATTCCCTCTCCTATTTTTCCTAATACTTTGGTAGAAATAGGCATTATATCCATAATAGAATTAATGGGAATGTGTCTTTCATTTTTATGAATGATTTTTAGACTGCAATCTTCAATCAGCTCTTCCTGCTTAGCGAAGTCCTTTAAACGATTGGGATTGATCACCAAGCTATATTCTTTATTTTCCTCTTTTTTCAAGGAGACTTTCTCTCCCTCTGAAACAGCACGAACATGAAAAGCTTTAATCGCTAACTGTCTCAATACTCTTTCTTCACTCATTCTATCCTCCAAGGAAATTTTAGAAAAAAATGGAAGCATGAAGATCATGCTTCCATTTCTTGGCATTATACCTTCGCAACGTATTCATATGGCAAAGGAACAATCTTACCTGCAGACTCGATTTCCTCAAGCTGCTCTAAGGTATCCTTTACGATATTGTATTGCATTTCTCTGTTGTTTGGCTCTCCGGCATTTGCACCCATCGGAACGAGAGGAGCAACTGCTCTGGGGGAACCGGTCTGTCTTACGACAGGAGGTAACGCAGCAATGATAATTGTAGGAATTCCTGCGGCCTCAATAGCTCTCTGCACAAGCACGGCAGAACGATGGCAAGTTCCTCAGCCAGCGGTGAGGATTACGGCGTCTACGCCCTCCTCTTTCAGCTGTCTGGCAATTTCAGGACCTGTCTCGTTTTTGAACTTTTCCTGGTTTCCACCACCGCCCATGAATCCGAAGTGTACAGGAGCTACCCCCTTAATTACACCATCTTTAGCCAACTCATGAAGACGATCAATTGGGAACATACAGTTGATATCTTTGTTAACGTCACCGTTATCGTAACCACCATGTGATACCATTAGTTCGCTAGAAGGCATTGTATCCTTGATAACTCTAAAGGTAAAATCACCAGCCAGGTTAAAACGCTTGTCATCTTTATGGTGCACACCTGCGGCCGTTGCAATGGCAATAACCATATCCTTTAACGGCTTTGTGACAGGAGCCCATACAGGTGGAGGAGTAACAGGTACGAAGATTTCAGACTGCATCCCTTTTACTACAGTATTACCCATGTCTTTCTCCTTTCATAAATTTTTTATGTAATTATTCTACGGCTCTTGGCGCTTTTGAATATTACTAATGTATTTTTCATTTACATCCGGACTTAATTGCTCAATAAAACTCATATTGAAACCAACCTCCTGACCGACTTTAATTTCATAATCGGAAATGAGCATCCGCATGGGAATTTTTAAAAAGCCCAAACGACCTTTTAAGTCAATCCCCACGGCACCATCATGAACCTCCACGATAATGCCTTCCATGTAAATAATCTTATCTGTGTATTTAGCCATAATTATGCGTTCATGTACTTCTCTTTGAACTTATCACTCATTGGAAGAGAAGTTTCATTCTCAACAAGCTCAATGGGCTTTCCGGTAACATTGGAAACCAACTCAATGTTCTGGGTCTTTACGTTTGGATTCCACTTACGTTCAGCCTTCTTCACCTCTTCGCCTGCCATCTCAGCCTTCAACATGCTTAATGCACGGATAGCGTCCTCAGTACAAAGGGTGTTGTTAGCAAGAATCTCGTTCTCAATTCCGCCTTCAGATTTGTTGTTATCTACCATGCTGGTCATGTACTTGTTACCTACAACCAGAGCACCCTGGTTAGCACAGAAGGACATACCTACAACCTTGATTCCTCTCTTACCGATCTGCTCGATGTGAGAAGCAAAGTCAATGTGGTTGTTTCCGAATCCCTCAGTGGTTACAAATGCACCATCCGGTCCGATAGCCTCTAAGGTCATACCTACACGACGAGAAACATAGAACTTCTCAGCGTTAATCTGTGGAGATCCAACCAATACAACACCGGTTAAATCCACTTCATGATCATGAAGAACCTCTAATACCAACGGCTCTCTCCAGTAGTGACGAGACATCTCCTTAGATGCAGGTCCAATACAGGTTAATGCATGGATACATCCATCAAGAATCTCTAATGGAGAAACTACTACCGGAACGTTTCCGATATCAACGTTAGGCTTAGCACCAAGTACACCAACAGGCTCAACAGGAAGGAGTAAGTTATCATGCATTGCTCCCTGTCCCATGATTTCCTTAACGATAACAACCTTCTTCTTACCCGGTCTTCTTACCTGGTTAAAGGTCTCAGTATCAACAACCAAGCTCTCATCAGCCTTCTTTAATACCTTACGAATTTCATCGGTGATTAAGTCAGTTGCTGTGTGAGCAGCCAATGGTCCCGGACGCTCCATGTTAGTCTTCTCTTTGATGGTTACATTGGTCTTAATGAAGATATCTCCCTTGTCAGGACAACCGGGACGTCCCCACATAATATTCTCATCAAGGTATCCTTCGGAGGATCCGAACTCACCAATCTGAACACCATTCTCATCAGTTCCGGAAACCACCATAACAACGCCGTCTAATACACGGGTTGTTCCGGTTCCAACTTCATCATCACCCTCTTTGGTGGCGATAGGCTGAACATCCATGATGGTGTTGGAGTAGGTATGATATTGATCCGGAGTAATGATATCAATCTTCAGATCCACTACAAGCTTCTGAGAATCAACACATTCCTTTTCAATGCCTTCGCGAATGGTAAGAACGGTACCCTCTAACTTGGTTTCAGGACCTCTCTTAACTTCAGTAATCTTGAAGTGCTTTCTGGTAAGACTGCGAACTACCACTTCCTCATCTGTAGCAACCGCTCCGGGAGCTGCAACACCTGCATTACCTGCTACAGCCTGTGCTGCATTAGATACTACAGGAACGCCGGATGCGCCGCCTAAAGCACCTACAGGAATCTGAATGTCGATTCCCTTACCTTCACCAATGTGAATCTTCAAGCTTCCTCCTAAGGCAGGTGCTGCTACTGCTCCTACTGAAGCTGCCGGGGCTACTACTGCCGGAGCCTCTTCTTTAGCTGCCTCTGCAGGCTTATCGGCAAGCGCTACTAAATCTTTTGTAAGAGGTGTGAGAGAATCACAGGTCTTTAAAAGCTTAGCCCCTAAAACATCGCCAATGGTTAAACAACCATCCAACTTCAACAATCCCTGATCTACCAAATCATCAAAGATTTCAGGATCCTCCAAGTTGTGGCTGGAGAGAACTACTCCCTCCTCAGCCCTACAGCATAACACCGCCGGACTGCTCTTGTGCTCTTCTGCATACTCTGCTGAAATAGACATATTTTGCTTCCTTTCTTATGAAAATTCTATATGAATATCTTGGCCTTCCTCCACATGGATATGGAATAATCCATCATCCAGCATGGTAGAAAAGCTGAATTCCTGCTCCACTGCCTGCTCTGTCTTTTTCTCTTCCTTCGGGAAAGGAAGCTGGCGACCCTTATCATCTACCGGTAGCTGCTCTACAACCTTGGACTTGGTTAAGTAACGCATAGGCTCCATACCCACGGTTTCAAAGATATGATCAGTCTGATGATGAACATTCAGATTCATCTTCGGTGCAGATCCCATAACCGTGTTGGTACAGTCACTACAGTTTCCGATAATGACATCGGTACATCCTGCATTCTTGAAGTGTAAAATCTTCTGTGCCTGTCCGGGGCAGTTTCCGGGGTTCTGGCACTTCAGTGTTCCTCGAACATCTTCAGCCTGCTTACAAGCCTGTACATCCGTAACCACGGCATTGTACTTCTTGCACAAATCTTCCATTCTTTCCAGGTTTCCACCACAGGCACAAAGAAGAATACCCATCTTTGCTCCCTTTAAATCCTTAAAGGGTTCTGTAACCAGGATTCCACCGCTGGTTTTGGTAATCGGTGTAGAAAGATCAACAGCATGTCCGGTGAAAGGACCTCCTAAAACGATTTCTCCGTATTCCCCGTCAATACCGCCGGCCATCTCGATAAGCTCACCTACGGTAGTGCCTACAGGAACATCCATAAAGACCTGAGTCTTAGTTCCCTTCTTTAGCTTTCCGCCAACGGAAATATTCTTTAAGAAGCAAGGCTTCTTATCCTCAATTGCCTCTGCTATGCGAAGACAGGTCTCTACGTTAATAACAACGGAGTCAGCTTCTGAAGGAAGGGAAGTGGGAGGAAGTAATTTACCAAGAACCTCACGAACAACAGCTCTTTCTTCTCCCATCGGGTAGATATCCGGTAGTAGATGAATGGAAATATTAGGGAATTTGTCCTGTAAAGAAAGAAGAACTTTAATTTCTTCCTCATGCTTCTTTTTAATGGCGATTACACCCTTAGCAGCATTGGTCACCTTCATACAGTAATCAATACCCCGCATGGTTTTTTCAGGCTGTTCCATAATCTGCTTCATGTTATGCTCCAGCAAAGGTTCACACTCCGCTGCATTTACCAGAATATATCCGCCCTTCAAGTCGATGTTTAATTTCACTGCAGTAGGGAATCCTGCACCGCCCATTCCCACGATTCCTGCGGCTTTAATCAAATCAAGAGTATTCTCGCCCTCAATCTTTACGTAATCATCGCTCTGCTTCTCGGAAGCCTCGACGATGACCGCTTCCTCGGTAATTTCTTTTACCACACCATCCACACTGGAATGCACATTGGCGCCAAGTTTCTCCGGTGCAGCAAGCAAGGTTCCTCTTTTAACGGAATCCCCTACCTTTACTACCGGTGTAGCAGGTGCACCGATGTGCTGTCTGAGTAAAATTGTTTTAACCACTTTTCCCATCTCCTTCTTCAACTTACTGATTTATGGAATATTTTCATTATCGCCTGACACGATAAAGTGTTACTCATCCTTCCTCTACAAAAGATTGTTAATTCTTTAGTAATACTACGGCGAAAATTCGGTTTTTACAAGTATTTATTGTCATACGAAATAAATTCTTGCCATTTCTCGAACTTGGCTAAACAGCAAGAAAAAAGCGCTAAATTGCTTGGATTATCTGGCAATTTCGTAAGAATTAATTTAGACCTTTCCATCGTCCATTCTATTTCTGTTCTTAAAAAAATGCAATACTGATTGAGCGCTTTTTTCATCCATACCCGGACAGGATAGCAGTTCTTCAAAATCAGCGTTAGCTACCCCCTCCAAATCTCGAAATTTTCTCATCAATGCCTTTCTTCTCACCGGACCGATTCCGGGAATATCCTCCAAAAGAGAATGAATCTGCTCTTTTCCTCTCAGGGAGCGATGATAGGTAATGGCAAAGCGATGTACCTCATCCTGAATTCTGGTAAGAAGCTTAAAGCATTCACTTCTCTCCGATAAGGGGTATTCATGATTCCCCACCAATAATGCTCTGGTACGATGATGCTCATCCTTAATCATTCCGCAAACAGGAATGGAAATATCCAGACTTTCCAGTACGGACTCACAAATACCGACCTGTCCCTTGCCTCCATCCATCAGTATTAAATCGGGAAATTGAGAAAAACGCCCCAGACGGTCCTCTTTTCCTCCCGCCTTATTCTCCTCCTGTTCCTTTAAACCATGAGAAAAACGTCGGCTTAGCATCTCCTTCATTGCCCCGTAATCGTCTTGTCCTACAATACTTTGAATTCTAAATTTTCTGTACTCGTTAGGCTTTTCCTTTCCCTCCTGGTAAACAACCATGGAACCTACCGTAAGAGCGCCTGATGTATTGGAAATATCATAGGATTCAATCCTTTTCGGAATTTCCGGCAGTCCGCAGGCATTCTTCAATTCCTCCAAAGCTTCTTTTCGTTTCTTCTCCTCCATTCTGTATTTTTCCACATAACGAAGCATCAAAATACCCGCATTTTTTCCGGCAAGTTCCACCAGCTTTTCTTTATCTCCCTGCTTGGGAACCAGAATATAAACCTTCTTTCCCTTCACATGACTCAACCATTCTTCCAGAATCTTTTGATCCGGCAGTTCAACTGGCAAATGGATTTCCTTCGGAATAAAGGGGGTACCGTTATAAAACTGTTGCAAAAAGCTGGCTAGGATTTCTCCATCACTCTGCTCCTCATCGATCCGTAAGAACTGATGGTCTCTTCCGATAATTTTACCGTCACGAACAAAGAATATCTGCACAATACAGTCGCTGTGATCCCTTCGTAAGCCTATAATATCCCTGTCCTCTCCATCCAAGGCGGTAATCTTTTGTTTGTTTTGTAAGCTTTGAATTGCCTGAATCAAATCACGATATTCCATGGCCTTTTCAAAGTCCAAACGCTCCGATGCTTCCAGCATCTTCTCTTCCAATTCTTTAAGGGTGGCCTCTGTTTTTCCGGATAAAAACTCTGTAAGCTTCGGAATGGCAGCTCTATATTCCTCCTTGGACTGCTTTAAAACACAAGGTCCCAGGCATTGTCCCATATCATAGTAGATACAAGGGCGGGCTAAAGGATTCTCCTCGGAAAAGACTTTATTACAATTCCGGATATGCATGGTTTTTCTGAGTAGCTCAATAACCTCATTAACCCGTTCCATGGAAGCATAGGGGCCGTAATATTTCGAGCTCTTAATCTTCTTATTTCGGGAAGCAAAAAGTCTGGGATAGGCCTCTTCCACGCTTAATCGAATATAGGGATAGGCTTTGTCATCCTTTAAAAGAGTGTTATAACGAGGCTTATATTCTTTAATCAGATTGGATTCCAGCACCAAAGCCTCTATCTCTGAATCCACAACAATATATTCAAAGCGTCGGATTTGAGCGACCATCTGTTGAATTTTCACGGATTTTTTCGTTGATTTTTGAAAATATTGTTTGACTCTGTTTTTTAGAATTTTCGCTTTTCCAACGTAAATCACTTCATCCATATCGCCATGCATTAAATAAACTCCCGGCATTGCCGGGAGTTTTTTCAACTCTTCTTCAATAATAAACTCTTTATCAAAGTTTTTCTTATCCATTATTTCCTTCCTGATCCGTCTTGGCTTCGGATTGTACCGATGCTCCCTCTTCCTTGGTATAGAAATAGGAAAAATCATAGTTACTTCCCGCATTCCAAAACAGCCATTCATCATATCCGCTATCGTATACAGCCTGAATTTGTGCCCGGAATTGTTCCTTTTCATAAGGAATATAATGCTGTAGATAGGATGCTGTAAAGCCCTGTAGCCAGGGACGAACCGTTGCCTGATAGTTGTCTCCGCTTTTCACCAAAGCCAGTTCCTTCTGAGATGACCTTAAAGCAGAGTAAATCGTTTTGTAGGGATCCGTATCCGGATGTTCTATACCGAAATTTCCGTCTCCATAGTGAGAGGGATAAATCATAGGACACATATAGTCCACGGAAGCTGCCATATCCGAATAATCCTGTCCAACAGCGGTACTGTCCACATAGGAACCGATAATGGTTCCAAAAACATCCGTAGACAAAAAGACTTGTTTATTCGCTAAACGATCTGACATATACTGTACAAATTCTGTAATAATTTGGGTTTTATTGGTCTCTGCTTCTTCCGGGTACTGCACTTCCTTCATACCCTTCTCTGTACAAAATCGAACGTAATCCAGCTGAATTTCATCAAATCCGTCATCAGCACAACGTTCCGCCACAGAAGCAATATAATCCCAATAATCTTTTTTATAAGGATTAATCCAGGTCATCCCGCTATTATCTTTAAATAAGCTTCCATCCGCCTTCTGATTCATCCATTCCGGATGAACTTCTCCCATGGCAGGGTCACGAAAACAAACTAAACGAGCAATTAAATACAGTCCCTGTTCATGGCATTTTTTAAGCAATGCCGGTAAGTCTTTGACGATATTCGTCGTATTGTAGAACTCCTGCTGTCCGCCATTATTCATCTGATATACGATTTGTCCGTGATCATTTTTAATATCAATGACTAAAGCATTCAGCTCAGTATCCTTCATTTTCGATAAGATATCCTCCATTTTCGGAGAACCTGCGGTAAGGTCTGTAATATAAATTCCCTTTACCTTTACCCTGTCCTTCTGAATATCTTTTTTCTTCCAAATCAAGGCCTCTTTTGCTTTCTCCTCCTCTTCCGCCTTTTCCTTAGCCAACAAGCTTTCCTGTG
>NZ_DBHIGR010000085.1:0-9261 GCF_057249185.1 Oribacterium sp. | reverse complement strand
CCGTACGTACAGTGCTGTGAGAGGACGGCGGTTAGTCGCCGCCTCCTACTCGATCCTCTATGCCGTATACAAGTTAAACGACATTAAATTCTAAGCAAGCTTCTTCTTGAAAAGCAAAGCTTCTCGCTGTCTGTACATTAGTTATTGTACAGGTCAACCATCTTCTTCAGCTTCTCGTAACGCTCTCTAGCTTCCTGCTCGTTCTGCAGATCTAAAGCCTTTGCACGCTCCGGATTCTTCAGGGAAAGAGATAAGTATCGAACTTCACCCTTTAAGAATTCCTGGTAAGATTCGAAGTTTGGCTCCTTGGAATTCAAGGTAAACTTCTTGTCTCCGCCAAGTGGGTTGTAAATGAAGTTGTTCCAGTATCCTGCCTCTACAGCAAGCTTCTCTTCTGTCTGTGCCTTAGCCATTCCCTTCTTGATACCATGGTTGATACATGGAGAATAAGCGATGATTAAGGATGGTCCCGGATAAGCCTCAGCCTCGGAAATTGCCTTAACAGTCTGAGCCATATCAGCACCCATAGCGATGTGTGCTACATATACATAGCCGTAGGACATAGCGATTCCTGCCAAATCCTTCTTCTTGGTTTCCTTACCGCCGGCAGCGAACTGTGCTACTGCACCGGTAGGAGTAGACTTGGAGGACTGTCCACCTGTGTTGGAGTAAACCTCGGTATCGAATACCATTACGTTGATGTCCTTACCGGAAGCAAGAACATGGTCAAGTCCGCCGAATCCGATATCGTAAGCCCAACCGTCTCCACCGAAGATCCACTGGCTCTTCTTGGAAAGGAAATCCTTGTGCTTTAACAAATCAACAGCTACTGCATCAGTCTTTCCGGAAAGAGCAGCTACTAACTTATCGGTAGCAGTTCCGTTTGTTGCACCAACAGAGAAGGTATCCAAATATTCCTTAGCTGCCTCTACAAGAGCGGCATCCTTATTTTCTTCTACAAGCTTCTCAACCTGCTTCTTTAATCTGTCACGGATAGCATTCTGTGCCAAAAGCATTCCGTATCCAAACTCCGCATTATCCTCAAAGAGAGAGTTATCCCATGCAGGACCCTGTCCCTTAGCATTTACGGTGTAAGGAGTGGATGGAGAAGAGTTACCCCAGATAGAAGAACATCCGGTTGCGTTACTGATGTACATTCTCTCTCCAAAGAGCTGGGTAATTAACTTCGCATAAGGAGTCTCTCCACATCCGGGACATGCACCGGAGAACTCGAAGAGTGGCTTTTTAAACTGAGATCCCTTAACGGTGGTCTCCTTAAACTTCGCAATAACCTCCTGCTTCTCAGGAAGCTCAACTGCGTAATCGAAGTACTTCTGACGATCCAGGTTGTCCTCGATTGGGGACATAACAAGAGCCTTCTCGCCCTTCATTCCGGGACAAACGTTTGCACAAGATCCGCAACCAACACAGTCTAATACGGAAACCTTAATACCGAACTTGTAGTTAGGCATTCCGTTCATAGCCTTCTGCTGATCTGCCTCTGGAGCCTTAGCCGCCTCTTCTTCGGTATATGCAAATGCACGAATTGCTGCGTGAGGACATACATAAGAACAGAAGTTACACTGGATACAGTTGTCAGGGTTCCATGCAGGAACGTTTACGGCAATACCGCGCTTCTCATAAGCAGCGGATCCTACAGGAGTAGAACCGTCTACATAATCAGCAAATGCGGATACGGGAAGATTGTTTCCTTCCTGTGCGGAAACATAGTTCTGGATATTGTTTACGAAATCCAAAACATCCTTTCTTCCGGCAGTCTTGGTCTTGAACTCAAGTCCCTCATCGGCGCAATTGCTCCATTCCTTCTTTACTTCTACTTCTTCGAAGGCATTTGCACCGGCATCGATAGCAGCCCAGTTCTTCTTTACAACGTCCTCACCCTTACGACCGTAGGTCTTCTGAGCGGCATCCTTCATTAACTTGTTAGCCTGCTCCTTAGGAATGATTCCGGTTAAAGTAAAGAATGCGGACTGAAGGATCGTGTTGATACGGGTTGGTCCCATTCCTGTCTCAATACCAATCTTAACACCATTGATGATGTAGAACTTGATATTGTGGTCAGCCATGTACTTCTTAACCTGTCCCGGGATATGCTTTTCAACTTCATCTTTAGACCAAGTACAGTTCAATAAGAAGGTTCCGCCGTCTACAAGCTCCTGAACCATGTTGAACTTGGTCATGTAAGAAGGATTATGACAAGCTACGAAGTTAGCTCTCTTAATCAGGTATGTGGACTTAATAGGCTGATCTCCGAAACGAAGGTGAGACATGGTAACACCGCCGGACTTCTTGGAGTCATAATCAAAGTAAGCCTGAGCGTACTTATCTGTGTTATCTCCGATAATCTTGATGGAGTTCTTGTTCGCACCAACAGTACCGTCAGCTCCCAGTCCCCAGAACTTACAGTTTACAGTACCCTTTGGAGTGGTAACGATGGATGGTCCTTCCGGTAAGGAAAGGTGAGTTACATCATCGTTGATACCGATGGTAAATCTCTTCTTATCGGTATTGTTGTATACAGCTACGATCTGTGCAGGAGTAGTATCCTTGGAACCTAAGCCGTAACGTCCGGAAAGAACGGTTACATTCTTAAACTCGCTGGTGGAAAGAGCTGCTACTACGTCTAAGTATAAAGGCTCACCGATAGATCCGGGCTCCTTGGTACGATCCAATACGGAGATAGTCTTTACGGTCTTTGGAATAGCCTTTAAGAAAGCGTCAACTGCAAATGGACGATACAGTCTAACCTTGATAAGTCCAAGCTTTCTGCCTTCCTTCTCAGCCAAATAATCGATGGTCTCTTCAATGGTCTCGTTTACAGAACCCATAGCAATAATTACATGCTCTGCATCCGGAGCTCCATAGTAGTTAAAGAGCTGGTAATTGGTTCCGATCTTCTTATTAACCTTGTCCATGTACTCCTGAACAATGGCAGGAAGTGCATCATAATAAGGGTTGGAAGCCTCTCTTGCCTGGAAGAAAATATCAGGGTTCTGAGCGGAACCTCTCTCAACAGGGTGATTCGGGTTTAATGCGTTCTGACGGAATGCATCTACATACTCCCAATCCACCATATCCTTTAAGTCTTCGTAATCCCACTCTTCAATCTTCTGAATCTCATGGGAAGTACGGAATCCGTCAAAGAAGTTGATGAAAGGAATACGTCCCTTTAATGCTGCAAGGTGAGCTACAGGAGTTAAGTCCATAACTTCCTGAACGGAAGACTCACAAAGTAAAGCGGCACCGGTCTGACGACAAGCCATAACGTCGGAGTGATCTCCGAAGATGGAAAGGGCGTGGCTGGCAACAGCTCTTGCAGAAACATCAAATACACCGGGAAGCTGCTCTCCGGCAACCTTATAAATATCAGGGATCATAAGTAAAAGACCCTGAGAAGCTGTAAATGTTGTGGTTAAGGCTCCGGCTGCCAAAGCTCCATGTACTGCACCTGCAGCACCGGCCTCGGACTGCATCTCGGTAACCTGAACAGTCTCACCTAAAATATTCTGTCTTCCCTCTGTTGCCCACTCATCCATATGCTCAGGCATAACGGAAGAAGGAGTAATTGGGAAAATCGCAGCGACCTCTGAGAACGCATAGGACGCATGAGCAGCAGCCTGATTACCGTCCATGGTCTTCATTTTTCTTGCCATAAGTTTCCTCCTAAACTGAAATAAATAAAACCTCTACCTTTCCCCTTCCGGAGAAATCATACAAGGGAATACTAATCTATCCCCATGCTAAAATCAAGGAAAACGCTTACCGTTTTTGATTTAGTACAATAGCTATTTTTTTCACAAGTATTTTTTCGCTTTTTGAAGAAAAAAGCAGCCCTGAATTTCCGACAATTGTCAAAAAATTCAAAGCTGCCCTAAACCTTAGGTTCCGGGGCCGCCGGAAATAACATCCGCTTCCGTAGTGGGAACACTGTTATTCCCTACAGGTCCGTCATTGGAAACAACAGGATTCTCAGAGGCTTTTGTGCTACTCTGGGTTTTACTTTCCTGTGCCTTGGTCTCTGCCGACTTAGTTTCCGTGCTTGCCGCACTGCTTGCTGCCGTGCTAGCCGCTGCACTACTGCTTTCCGCCGCATTTGCACTGTACTTTTTAGGGGTATGTCCCTTATAGCTCACATAATGATCCTTTACCTTCTCGGTTTTACCATCCTTGGTAATAATCTTATAGGCCTGCCATTCGGAGCCGGCGGAGCCGTTAGTTTCCTTACCCTGCTGAGGCGTAATCACCTGCACAGCCGGAACGGGAAGATCTTTAATCTTCTCGGATTCCAATTCCCATTTAACGCCGCTGGGGAGAACGGGAATGCCATAGATCTGTACCGTAGCGGTCTGATTAGAATACCAGGCACGAATACCGATGGCATGCTTGGAATCATTTACAAACTTAAAGTCCGGTCCCGGCCAAGATACCGTGGCGTCCGTACCGGGAGTTACATAGTTCGGAGCAAAGGTATGGGATCTGCGATAGGTGGTGGTTAATCCGGAACGGAATACCGCATTGTATAGAGTAGAAGAAATCTGGCAGATTCCTCCTCCTACCTCTTCTACAACTTCTCCCTGATTATAAGCTGCAGCCGCCTTATAGCCCTTTTCTGCAGTTCTCTGCCCTACTACACCGTTAAAGGAAAACTCCTCTCCGGGCTGAAGAACAGTACCGTTTACCGCCTCTGCCGCAAGACGAACATTGGTATTTCTCAGTTCATTGGAAGTAGTTTTGGTGGTAAAGCTGGCAATAATCTTATATTGATCCTTAATGGATGCGGTAGATGCGGGAACCTTCTCTCCCTCAGTACTAATCTCGGAGGAAAATTCTTTATTGTTCAGGGCGTTCAGAATATCCTGTGCGGTAGCATCCACATTAATGGCATAACCGTCCTTGCTGCCGCCAAATTCAAATTCTCCGGTAGATTTATTGTACTTGGTAATGTCTCCATTTTTCGGAGCCATCTTCCAAACAATTGCAAGCTGATTCACATAGTCTTTGATTTTGTCGGAAAAATCGGGAAGCTGCAGAATATAATCCGCCTGAATGGCAGTTGAACTTTCAGCAGTGGTTTCTTCCGCCTTTTTCTTCTTCTTTTTCTTCTCTGTGGAGCTCTCCTCCGTACTGCTTTCCGAAGCCTTCTCTTCCTGATACTTGGTATAAATCTGGTCTACAAAATCAGTGATGCTGTCGGATAAGATATCCGGTATTTCATAGTCGCTTTTATTGGGACGAATGGTTACATCGGAAAGCGTATTCTTAACCTTTACCACCTCTTCCGTTCCCTGATCGTCAATACCGTCTTCGCTTTTATTGTCTTCCGCCTTTGGAAATTCCGGCATGGAAAAATAATCAATATTCGGGTTAGCATTTTTTACCACAAAATGCCAGGTATAAGATTTCTTCAAGAAATCAATAACCTGCTCCTTGGTCATTCCCTTTAGATTTAAAAACTCTGCTCCCGGTTTAAAGGCGGTATAATCCAAATACAAATCTTCATGAATGGCATTGGGATCTACATATTCCGTTTCAGCAACAGTGGTCTCCGCTTCATGAAAAAAGCCGGCATTCCGGCTTAAAGCAAAGACTGCAGCTGCACTTCCGAATAGGGCAACTGCGGCTATAATAATAGGAAGATGGCCATTGTTCTTGGGGCGTCGTCCACCGCTTCTACCATTACTTCGTCCACTACGGGCCCCTTTATCGCCATAGCTATACTGGGCACTTCTGCTTCTTGAACCGCCCTTTGCTCTACTAATTCCCTGAGATAATCTTCTTTCGCTGGCTATCATATTCCATCCTTTGTATATGTTTATTAATTGATAATCCGGATAGGACAGGTTTTTGCCTATTCCATCGGTTAATAACGAGATACCGCAAGCATCGCAGGCGATATTCTTCAAGAATAAAAGGTGCTGAGACACAGCACCTTTTTATCATACCATAATCTTTTCATTTGTATAGAAAAGAATCCTAAAAAAAATCTATAGGGGTTTACAAAATTGTAAGAAAAAATCTTCTGTTATTTGACAACAAAGTTCACGATTTTTCCGGGGATATACACTTCTTTTACCAGAGTGCCGCCCAACTTGTCTCCTAGACATTCCTTTGCCTTAGCAAGAATTTCCTCCTTACTTAAATCCTTGGGAACCTCCAGTACCGCTTTTACTTTTCCGTTTACCTGCAATGGAAGCTTAATTTCATCCGCCTCCATAGCCTTATCATCATACTCAGGCCAGCCGGCTGCAAATACACTGCCCTCTCCCTTAGCCAAATGATAACACTCCTCTGCGATATGAGGGGCAAATGGAGCCAAAAGCACGGAGAAGGTACGAAGGGTTTCCAAATCTACGCCCCCTTCTTTCTTCGCCAGATCCAGAAGACTGTTGTTGTACTCCATGAAGCCGGAAACTACAGTATTTAAGTTAAAGCTGTCAAAACGAAGCTGGATATCATGGATTAAGTTATGCCGTACACGAATCATCTCTTTTGTAGGACTGATATTCTTATCCTTGGATTCTTCCACAAGATTAAAGAAACGATTCAGGAAACGGTAAACTCCATCAATTCCTCTGTCATCCCATTCCGCATCCAATTCGGGAGGACCTACAAAAAGCTCATAAAGTCTAAGAGCATCACAGCCGTAATCCCTAACCAGATCATCAGGAGAAACTACATTTCCCATAGACTTGGACATCTTAATGCCGTTTTGGCCTAAAATCATTCCCTGATTAAAGAGCTTTACAAAGGGCTCCTTAAATCCTACCACACCGATATCATAGAGGAATTTTGTCCAGAAACGGGAATACAAAAGGTGTAAGACCGCATGCTCCACGCCTCCGATATACATATCCACCGGTAAATATTTATCAGCCTTCTCTCTGCTGACCAATGCCTTGTCATCATGATTGTCTACATAACGCAGGAAGTACCAGGAAGATCCCGCCCACTGAGGCATGGTATTGGTTTCCCGCTTTGCCGGACCTCCACACTTGGGACAAGTGCAGTTTACCCAGTCCGTGATTCCTGCCAAGGGAGACTCTCCCGTTCCGGTAGGCTCATAGTTTTCCACCTCAGGAAGCTTTAAAGGAAGCTCTTCCACCGGTACCGCTACATTTCCGCATTTCTCACAGTGAACGATGGGAATCGGCTCTCCCCAGTATCTTTGTCTGGAGAAAACCCAGTCTCTTAACTTAAAGCTTACAGTCTTACGGCCAAAGCCTCTTTTCTCCACCTCGTTAGCCGCTTCCACCTTTAATTCGGAAGATTCTCTTCCATTCCATTCTCCGGAGTTAATCATAATACCGGAAGCCTCTGTATAGGCCTCTTCCAATACCTCTTCCTTCCCGTCCTTGGAAATTACCTGCACAATGGGAAGGTCGAACTTCTTGGCAAAAGCAAAGTCTCTGGCATCATGGGCGGGTACACACATAATGGCACCTGTTCCGTGATCGGCCAAAACATAGTCGGAAATCCAGATAGCGCACTTCTCTCCGTTCAAAGGATTAATAGCATAGGCTCCGGTAAACTCTCCGGTTTTATCCTTATCATTCACCGCCATTCTTTCCACGTTGGACTTATTGGCTGCCATGGAAATATAAGCTTCTACCTTTTCTCTCTGAGCATCCGTACAAATCTTCTGAACCATAGGATGCTCCGGGGCAAGAACAAGGAAGGTGGCTCCGTAAAGGGTGTCAGGTCTTGTAGTGAAAACAGTAATCTTGTCTTCTCTTCCCTCTAAGGCAAAGTCCACCTCCGCTCCGTAGGAACGACCAATCCACTCTGCCTGCATCTTCTTAACCTTTTCCGGCCAATCCAATTCCTGCAAATCATCCAATAAGCGATCTGCATATTCGGTAATCTTCAGCATCCACTGTCTTAAATTCTTCTTGGTAACTGCCGTACCGCAACGTTCACACTTACCATCCACTACTTCCTCATTGGCAAGTCCTGTTTTACAGCTTGGGCACCAGTTAATAGGGAACTCCTTTTCATAAGCCAGTCCCTTCTCAAACATTTTCACAAAAATCCACTGGGTCCACTTATAAAAGTTGGGATCTGTTGTGTTTACTTCCATATCCCAGTCGTAAATGGCATTAATCTGCTGTAACTGCCTCTTAATATTCTCCACATTTTTCTTTGTAGTAATGGAAGGATGGATTCCCATCTTAATGGCATAGTTTTCAGCAGGCAAACCGAAGGCATCCCAGCCCATGGGATGAATCACATACTTCCCCTTAATGACCTGATAGCGGGACCATGCATCGGAAATCACATAACCTCTCCAGTGTCCTACGTGCAGTCCGGAACCGGAGGGATACGGGAACATATCCAAGCAATAGTATTTTTCTTTCTTTTCGTCCTTTGGGTTGATGGGATTTTTCTCCCAAAATTCCTGCCATTTCTTCTCTACGGCAGCATGATTATATCTAGCCATTTTTTCACCTCGAACTTTCTATGATAACGAATGCCATTTTATAACCCCTACTCTGTCTCGTCAAGCGTAGGATAAGGCTTCCTTGCACTTTCAAAGCCGGTATCCCTGGTAATATGCAGTCGATCACAGGCTTTAAAGAACAGTTTGCTGTTTTTTCTGGATAGGGAAAATTCCTCTCTTAAGTCTTCAACGGTAATTTCTCCATTGTTCTGTAATTTTTCCAGGGTAAACGCTTTTAACTTGGAAAATAAATTTCCCAAAGTATAATATTCCCCTTCCAGCTGCACCAAGGTTCCCTTATCCTCTAAACAAGCTACAATATCCAATAAGATTTTTTCTTCCTCCTTAGTCCATAAGGGCTCCGTAATTTTAGGGAAGGAGAATTTAGCCTTTTGCATCAGGGTAATCAAAGTATTGGCAATTTTGGTGTATTTTTCATCCTTCTTCATCTTGTAATCTTTTAAGGCAAGAATATCGTAGGATATTCGGAAAATTTCCTTTTCACGCCAATACTCCAGAAGCGCCTTATAAAGGTTTCTATTGTAGGAGCTGAAAAAACGGCTGTACAATACCGAAGTTTTTTCTCCGATTTTATAAGGATTTCTCTTATAAAAATCCTTCATATAGTACTGAATTTGTTTTTCTTTCTCTTCCAAATCCTCTCTAAGAATCAGATATTTTTCTCCCTGCAAAAGGATGCTGATAATTTCTCCTGTTTCTTCCTTCTCTCTTAAGGCATTTTCGATATTGCCATATCCGGGAAAAGCCTTTCGAATGGCGGAAAGGGCCAGAAAATTGCCTTT
>NZ_DBHIGR010000084.1:0-9262 GCF_057249185.1 Oribacterium sp. | reverse complement strand
GGCAAAACAAAGCATGAGAAAAGACTTTCCTTTTCGAAGAATTAGGGAAGGAAAAAGATAAAATTGCAAAAATAGGGAGCTGTGTTTTTCACAGCTCCCTTCTCCTATGGGAAAAGGGGTCGGATGAGAATGTATTCTCCCCCGGCAAGAAGTGGTTTTCAAAACCACTTCTTGCATATTTTAAACTATATCCCTTAAAAAAATATTCTATTGACAATTTTTTTATTTACAGTTATATTGCTTTCGAAAATTTAATTAAAATAATTTTTAGTAAAAAGGCGAAAGGAGTTCAGTATGGAATTCGAGAGATTAAAGGAAATCATTGTAGATACTTTGGCATGTGATGAGGATAAGGTTACTTTAGAGGCAGATATGCAGAAGGACTTAGAGGTGGATTCTCTTTCCTTAGTGGAGCTGCACATGGCTTTAGAGGATGAGCTGGGCGTTTCCATTCCTGATGGAGAAATCGGAAAGATGCATACCGTAAAAGATATTTTAGACTATGCAAATAACGCAAAGGCGTAAATTAATCAAGATAGAAAGACAGAAAAACAGGCGTCCTTAGGGACGCTTTTCTCAAAGAAAAGAATTGTTTCTAAAGGAAAGGTCAAGAACCATAGGAGGAAATATGAAATCACCCATTCAAAGTCTGGTAGAGCTGGTGAAAGACAGGGACTTACGGCAAAAAGCCAATAAAGATACCATGAGCGGAGCTGCCCCATTAAAGGTGCCTGCAACCTTTATCAGCTGTAGAAAATGCGGAAGAAGAGCACTTCATTCCCGTTGGGAAGAAAATTACTATATTTGCCCTCATTGCGGTTCTTACAGTCCTATCGGAGCCTATTATCGCTTGAAAATGCTTTATGATCCGGGAACCTTTCAGGAGCTGGATCAGGATATGGCGGTAAAGGATCCTTTGGATTTTCCGGAGTATAGAGAGAAGGCGGAAAGCCAGGCGAAAAAAACCGGCCTGAAAGAGGCGGTGGTTTCTTCCAAGGGAAAAATCGGAGGAATTCCTGTGGTGGTATTGGTACTGGACAGTCGCTTCTTTATGGGCTCCATGTCCCAGGCGGTAGGAGAGAAGGTAACCAGAGGAATCGAAGTGGCGGATAAGGAGCAATGCCCCTTGATTATCTTCTCCGCTTCAGGAGGAGCCAGAATGCAGGAGGGAATCTACAGCCTTATGCAAATGGCAAAGACCTCTGCGGCAGTGGAGCTTTTCTCCGAGCACGGGGGACTTTTTATCAGCTATTTAACTCACCCCACCACAGGAGGAGTAACTGCAAGCTTTGCCACATTAGGAGATATTACCCTGGCAGAGCCGGGAGCGCTCATCGGTTTTGCCGGCCCCAGAGTTATTGAGCAGACCATTAACAGTAAGCTCCCCAAGGGCTTCCAGAAGAGTGAATATCTGGAAAGCCACGGCTTCGTAGACAAGATTGTGGAGAGAAAAGATATGAGAGACACCTTGATTCAGCTTTTGAAATTACACCAGAAGGCCTAAGACATTTTCATAGAAGAAGCTTCCGTTGCACAGAGTAAAGAAAGGTTACGGAGCGGGAGCGGTCGGATAGAAAGATTTCAGACCAAGAAAAAGAAAGATGGAAAACAAAATTGTCGGAATCAGGAATCAAGGAGGAATATAGATGATTAAGGAAGTATTGGAAAAAACAGACGCCTTAGAAGAGAAAATTCAGGCTCTTCTTGCGGAAGA
Source organism: Oribacterium sp. (assembly GCF_057249185.1). Taxonomy (NCBI): domain Bacteria; kingdom Bacillati; phylum Bacillota; class Clostridia; order Lachnospirales; family Lachnospiraceae; genus Oribacterium; species Oribacterium sp. The sequence continues at coordinate 7,548 of NZ_DBHIGR010000084.1, read as the reverse complement.
AGAAAAAACCGAGGAAATCAAAGTTTTACAAGAGGAAAAGAAGAAGCTTTTAGATAGCTGTAAGGATTTGGAGCCGGGAGATCGGGTATTTTTGGCAAGACACCCTAGACGCCCCCATGTGGAGGACTTCGTTTCCGCCCTTTTTACAGACTTTTTCGAGCAAAAGGGAGACCATCTTTATGATGAGGATCGCTCCATTTACGGAGGAATTGCCCGTTTTCATGGACGTCCTGTAACGGTGCTGGGTCACAGAAAGGGAAGAACGGTAGAAGAAAATCTTTCCTGCAACTTCGGAATGACCTGTCCGGAGGGCTATCGTAAGGCAAAAAGACTTATGGAGCAGGCGGAGAAGTTTGACAGACCGATTATTACCTTCGTAGACACTCCTGGAGCTTACCCGGGTCTGGAGGCGGAGCAGCACGGACAGGGGGAGGCTATTGCGAAAAACCTTGCCTTTATGAGTTCTCTCCATGTGCCGGTGATTGCGGTGGTTACGGGAGAAGGAAGCTCCGGCGGTGCTTTGGGAATCTGCGTAGCCAATAAAATTTTGATGCTGGAAAATGCCATTTACTCCGTTCTAAGTCCGGAGGGCTTTGCGACCATTTTATGGAAGGACAGCTCCCGTGCGGCAGAGGCGGCAAAGGTCATGAAGCTTACCGCAAAGGATTTAAAGGAAGCCAATGTGGCGGATGAGGTTGTGCCGGAGTCCTTGGGAGGTGCCCAGGATGACCCGGAAAGTCTTTACAAGGCGTTGGATCAAGTCTTGGAGAAGACTTTAGCATACTACGATGGTATGAGTCGTCATGAAATCCGTAAGGACAGACTCTCTAAGTTCAGAAACATTTAGGAAAAGAGGAATGATGGAAGGACTAAAGATACTTGGCCTTGGATCGGCTATCCCAAGCAAGAGGGTACACAATGATGACCTGGCGAAGCTGGTGGATACCAGTGACGAATGGATTTTTCCTAGAACAGGCATTCATGAAAGACGTTTTTGTGAAAAGGATGAGAGTGCGGGAACCTTAGCGGTTAAAGCGGCTAAGGAGGCTGTAGAAGATGCGGGACTAAAGGGAGAGGACATCGGGGTGATTGTGGTGGCTACCATGTCTCCGGACTTCTCCACCCCGAGCCTTGCAGCCATCGTGGCAAGGGAATTGGGCACGAAAGAAGATGTTCCCGTATTGGATTTGAATGCGGCCTGCAGCGGTTTTGTTTACGGGCTGGAGGTGGCTAGGGGGCTTTTACTTTCCACCAATAAGGACTATGCCCTGGTGGTAGGAACGGAACAGCTTTCCCGACTACTGAAAATAGAGGATAGAACCACCTCCGTCATTTTCGGAGACGGAGCAGGAGCTGCTGTGGTGAAAAGAGATGCCAAGACTCTCTACGCTTCCTACTTGGGCTCTAAGGGAGATTATTCCATTATGGCTCCCGGCATATACACCGGAGCCTTTGACGGCTTCTATGAGGATGGCACGGAGAATCCGGAGAAGCTGGGAGAGGGAGTCAGTGCCGGAAAGCATGAAAAGCTGGATCACCTGGTAATGGATGGAAAGGGGGTTTTCCTCTTTGCCATTGACATCGTTCCTCATTGCATTGAGAAGGTCTTAGAAAAGACCGGAGACAGCTTGGAAACCGTGCAGCATGTGGTTTGCCACCAGGCCAATTCCAGAATCATTCGAAATGTGGTACGACACATGAAGGCGGATCCTAAGAAGTTTTTTGAAAATATGGAGTATTTCGGAAATACCTCCGGAGCCTCCATCCCCATGGCTTTAAAGGATATGCAGGAAAAGGGCCTTTTACATTCCGGAGACAAGCTGGTTTTGGTGGGCTTCGGCTCGGGACTGACCTATGCCTCAGCAGAAATTCAGTACGAAAAAGCGTAGAGAAAGTAAAGGAAATTAAGGAGAGATTATGACCGGATTACAGGAGATGTTAGGAATTCGTTACCCCATTATTCAGGGAGGAATGGCCAATATTGCCACAGGAGCTTTTGCGGCGGCTTGTTCCGACGCGGGAGCCCTGGGCTTGATTGGAACAGGAGGCATTCGAGAGGCAGAGGGTCTTCGTAAGGAAATCCATATCCTTCGGGAAAGAACCGACAAGCCCTTTGGGGTGAATCTCATGCTGATGAATCCGGAAACCGATAAGATGGTGGAAATCTGCATTGAGGAAAAGGTGCCTGTGGTAACCACCGGAGCCGGAAATCCCGGCATTTACATGGAAGCCTTTAAGGCAGCAGGAATCAAGGTGATTCCTGTGGTGCCGGCTCCCATCTTGGCGAAAAGACTGGAAAAGCTTGGAGCGGATGCGGTAATTGCAGAGGGCTGTGAGTCCGGAGGTCATATCGGAGAAATGACCACTATGACCTTGGTGCCTCAGACCGTGGATGCGGTTTCTATTCCCGTGATTGCAGCAGGCGGTGTTGCGGATAATCGGCAAATGCAGGCAGTGCTTACCTTAGGAGCCTGCGGCGCCCAGATTGGTACCGCTCTTTTGGCGGCGGAGGAATGCCCCATCCATGAAAATTATAAGGAGGCGGTACTGAAGGCCTCCGGCTCCGACACCATTGTGACAGGAAGAATTGCCGGTGTACCTGTACGAGTTTTAAAGAATCAGATGAGTAGGGAATACCTAAGTCAGGAAAAGGCGGGAGCGGATAAGATGGAACTGGAAAAGTTCACTCTGGGCTCCCTTCGCAGGGCGGTTTTTGACGGAGATACCAAAACCGGATCCCTCATGGCAGGACAGACCTGCGGACAGGTTACTAAGATTCGTCCGGTGGCGGAGATTTTAGCGGATATTTGCCGGGGAATTCCCGGGATTTCATAAGGAGGAAAGATGAAGACAGCATTTTTATATGCAGGACAGGGAAGTCAGGTTAAAGGAATGGGAAAGGACTTATATGAAGCCTTCCCCGCCTTTCGAAAGGCCTATGACGAGGCGGAGCTGGACTTTGATGTAAAGACGCTCTCCTTCGAGGATCCGGAGGGAAAAATCAATGAAACCCGTTATACCCAGCCGGCTCTTGTGGCATTTGCCTGCGGTATGACAGCGGTTTTACAGGAAAACGGAATCAAGCCGGATTATGCGCTGGGCCTTTCCCTGGGAGAATACTCCGCACTGGAGGCGGCTTCCGTATTTTCCGCAAAGACAGCGGTGGAAATGGTAGCCTTCCGTGGTAAGAAAATGGAAGAGGCCTCCAAGGGAATCGAATCCTCCATGGCGGCAATACTTGGGATGTCTGAGGAAGCTTTGGACAAGGTTTGTAAGGAAGTGGGAGGCGCTGTGAGCCTTTGTAACCTAAACTGCCCGGGACAAATCGTTATCGGCGGAGAAAAGAAGGCTGTGGAAGAGGCCTCCAAACTGGCTTTGGAGTCAGGTGCCAAAAAGGCGATTCCTTTAAAGGTTTCCGGACCTTTCCATACCTCTTTTATGAAAAGTGCGGGAGAAGCACTGCGGGAGTATTTTAAGGGAATTCCTTTCCAAGAGGGAACTTGCCCTGTGCTTCACAACTTCTTGGGAAGAGAAAGACAGGAAGGAGACCCAAGCGTTCCGGAACTTTTGGTGGAACAGGTACAAAAGCCGGTGCGTATGGAAGAGGATCTTAGAAGACTTCTGGACCTTGGGGTAAGAAACTTTGTGGAAATCGGTCCGGGAAAGACCATTTCCGGCTTCTTAAAGAAGACCGCCAAGGATATGGGCATCGAAGACTTTGAAGTAGTAAGCTTGGAAAATAAAGAAGAGCTGGAAGCGTTTTTAGAGCGTAAAAAAGCTTAGATTCCGGCTCTGGAAAGCAAAGAAAAAAGGGATAAGCCTTTCAACAAGAGTAAAGAGGGAGCAATAGAAAGGACTATCCTTTGAATGTACAAGGCGTAATGGATAGAAAGGAAGGAAGATGGCGGAAAGAGAGACTTGTCTGGTTACGGGGGCCAGCGGAGGTATTGGTAGTGCTATTGCCTTGAAAATGGCGGCGGAGGGAAGAAATGTGGTGCTTCACTACGCCGGAAATGAAGCTGCGGCTAGGGCTGTAGAAGAAGAGATTCATAAAAGCTACCCTTCCGTGGAAACCCTCCTTTGTCAGGGAGATATCAAGAAGGAAGAGGATGTGGAAAGGATTGTGGCAGAAGCTGTTGCCCGTTTCTCCGAAATTGAGGTTTTGGTGAACAATGCAGGAATCACCAGAGACAATCTTTTTCTGAAAATGTCTTCGGAAGACTTTGATGAAGTCCTGGATGCCAACCTTCGAGGCGCTTTCTTGTTTTCCAAAGCGGTAGGGAAGCTGATGATGAAAAAGCGTTACGGCAGAATCATTCAGATTTCCAGCATTGTGGGAGTTCATGGAAATGTGGGACAGAGCAATTATGCGGCTTCCAAGGCGGGGCTTATCGGTATGTCCAAGTGCCTTGCCCAGGAGCTGGCAGGAAGAAATGTGACAGTGAATGTGGTTTGTCCCGGTTTTATTGATACGAAAATGACGGAAAGTCTACCGGAAGCGGTAAAGGAAGAGATGCTACGGAATATTCCTATGAAAACCTTTGGTACCGGAGAAGATGTGGCAAATGCTGTGGCCTTTTTCGCAAGGAGAGAATCTCGCTATATTACAGGAGAAACCCTCTTGGTAGATGGCGGCATGGGAATGTAGAGTGAAACTATAGAGTGGTAACATAGAAAGAAACTATGAGTGACAATATAGAGCGAAGATATAGTTTGTAAAATCAGAGTGCAATCTATAGAGCAAAAAATTGTTTGTAAAGCAGAGTGCAAATCTATAGAGCAAAATATTGTTTGTAAAACAGAGTGCAAATCTAGAGTGCAATCTTGATTGGAAATGGAGAAAAAGAATACTATGGAGAGAAGACGCGTTGTGATTACCGGATTAGGAACAGTGAACCCCACCGGAAATTCCGTTGCGGAAAGCTGGCAGGGAATTCAGGAGGGAAAGGTGGGCATTGGCCCCATTACCGCCTTTCCGGCAGAGGACTTCAGCATTCACTTAGCCGGAGAAGTAAAGGATTTTCATCCGGAGACCGTTTTTGATAAAAGAGATTTAAAACATATGTCCCGCTTCACCCAGTTTGCCATGTGGGCAGCAGAAGAGGCGGTAAAGGATAGCGGTATCGTAGGAACTCTTCCCGAGGAAGAAATCGGCTGTATCGTTTCCAGCGGAATCGGCGGTCTGCAAACTATTGAAGCAGAGCATACTCGTGGTGCTTCCAAGGGCTTTGAGCGTGTAAATCCTTTCTTCATCCCCATGTCCATTTCCAATATGGCGGCGGCGGAAATTGCCATTCGCCATCATTTAAAGGGAATGTGCATTTGCCCGGTAACTGCTTGTGCAGGCGGCTCCAATGCCATCGGGGATGCTTTCCATAGAATCCGAGACGGCTATGAAACCGCTATGGTTTGTGGTGGAACCGAGGCTACCATTTCCGAATTGGGAATCGGCGGATTTTCCAGTATGAAGGCTCTTTCTCAGGTCAGTGAAGTGAGCAGAGGATCTATTCCCTTCGATAAGGAACGTTCCGGTTTCGTGATGGGAGAGGGTGCCGGCATTTTAGTGCTGGAGGAAAGAGAGCACGCTCTAAAGAGAGGAGCAAAGATTTACGGAGAGGTGCTGGGCTACGGTGCCAACTGTGATGCCTTCCACATTACCTCCCCTGCACCAAACGGAGAAGGGGGAGCGGATTGCATGAAGCTTGCGTTAAAAGATGCCAATCTTGCTCCTGAAAAGATTGATTACATCAATGCCCACGGCACCTCCACCAATTTAAATGATAAGGGTGAAACCGCCGCCATCAAGACGGTTTTTGGAGAGAGAGCCTATTCTATCCCCGTATCCTCCACCAAGTCCATGACCGGACACCTTTTGGGAGGGGCGGGAGCAGTAGAGGCCATCTTCTCCGTGCTGGCTTTGAAGGATAGCTTTGTACCTGCCACCATGAATTATCAGGTAAAGGATGAAGAGCTGGATCTGGATTATGTACCAAATCAGGGAAGAAAGCAGGAGCTGCATTACAGCCTTTCCAATTCCTTAGGTTTTGGCGGCCACAATGCCTGTCTGATTTTTGGAAAAGCAGAGTAGTTTCCCCGCAGTAATATAGTACGTGAATAGAAAGATGGAACTGTTAAACTAAACTTGGCTTTCTTCTGCTGTATAGCTTTAAATTCGGGCACGCTCCCGCTAGCCTCGCCCTGCAGCAGTACTAAGCTTCAAGCTTCGCTACACTCGCTTTCAGCAAGTACCGGCGGGCTCAGACTACCCGTATTTTAAAGCTATACAGCCGAAAAGCCACTTTAAGTTATTTTAACAGTTCCATCTTCAATACGAACTCCATCGGCGGGGAAACTGCCGGTGGAATTTTTTTAGAGGAGGTCAATATGCCTAAGTTAAACATTGAAGAAATCAAAGCCATTATTCCCCATCGTTATCCTTTTTTGCTGATTGACGAAATTCAAGATTACGAAGCGGGAGAATTTGCGGTGGCAAAGAAATGCGTCACCATCAACGAGCCCTTCTTCCAAGGGCATTTTCCCTCCTATCCGGTAATGCCCGGGGTTTTGATTGTGGAAGCTTTGGCACAGACCGGGGCAGTGGCTCTTTTGGCTCTTCCGGAAAATAAAGGAAAGATTGCTCTCTTTGGGGGAATCAAGAACTGTAAGTTTAAAAAACAGGTTCGTCCGGGAGATGTACTGGAGCTTAGCTGCCGAGTAGTGAATAGAAAAGGCCCGGTAGGAATAGGAGAGGCGGAAGCCAAGGTGGATGGCAAGACCGTAGTGAAGGCGGAATTGACTTTTGCAGTGCAGTAGAGCTTTATGCACTACGGAAAAGAATAGTTGCTAAAAACTGAAGTGGTTTTTCGGTAGTGGAGGGTTGAAAGCGGGGCACGCTCCCGCTAACCTCGCCTACCAGAAGTACTAAGCTTCAAGCTTCGCCCTGCTCGCTTTCAGTAAGTACCCGGGGCTCAGATTACCCCGCTTTTCAGTTCGGCACTGGCGGAAAACCCCGGACTAACTTTGAAGCATTCTTTTCCGTAGTACATAAAGCGGAAGAAAAAATTTTAGGGAATCTGAGCGCTGCTTTGAAGTCCTGCCGAAAGAAGAAAGGAATCAGAGAAACTTGGAGTGCATTTTGCGACACCAGCGAAATAACAAAAGGCTCTTCATCCTCCAATTTTTTCTATAAAATTCACTTGTTTAGATGGAATGCATTTTATTTTCCTGTTTTTAATGTTTCTCATTTCGAACTTCTGAGACTGACAAGGGATAGGATTTACAATGTCGAACAGCATTTCTGCGGTACAGCTTCCGATGAGGGCAATCTGAGCCCGCCGGCACTTGCGAAAAACAAAGGAACTGCTGTTTTTCGCTTAGTGTCCGCTGCAGGGCGAAGTTAGCGGGAGCGTGCCCGAAGAGGAAGGTTGTACCGCAGAATGCGTTTCTATACTTCTTTTCTGCCCTCAGATTCAGAAGAGAACCATTAAAACCCCTTATATAAAATCATTTTATTAATAACAGTTGAAATTTTATAGAAAAATTCCTTAT
>NZ_DBHIGR010000083.1:0-9285 GCF_057249185.1 Oribacterium sp. | reverse complement strand
GTGCTTTTTATTTTATACAGTCATTCTTTGTGAATATACCTTTTCTATTTTAGATAATATAAAGTCTTGTATCTTTATCTCTAACAAACCCCCAATTTATTTTACGCCTATATGCGTAATCCTTAAAAGCATAGAATTTATTTTCGATTTGCTCATCAATATTTTCCAGCTTACCTTTCTTTACCATATCCTTAAGTTTCCTTGAATTAGTTTTTCTTTTTTCACTAATATAATCTGCAAGTGGTTGGCTTTTTTCATCGGCATCTTCTATAATCTTTTTCATAGCTTTTAAAATAGCCTTTGCTGAATACTGAGCCACTTTTATCTCAATATTTATAGCCTTATTATTAACTTCATCATTTACCATATAGGTGACCTCCTTTCCGGGGAAAATAAAAAAGCGGCCCAGACTTTTACATCTGAACCGTTAAAATTTTAATTATATAGTTTTTTATTATTTTTAATTTTATTACTGTTATGACGTACTTTATAAATTATTTGTCGCAAACTATTGTTTGCTTTTTAATGCCTTATTGATGGTTTCTTGAATAAAAGGACTACAGCATTTTCCCAAAGGATTGTTAATTTCGCACTTTCCATTTTTCATTGCCCCTGTAAGTCTAATAATATCTTTAATATTCTTTGCACCATCATCTAAAACAGCGTTTATAATTTGTTGCTCTGTAACTTGGTTGCAATAGCATATATATTTGGGATTTGCATCCTTTTTAAACCATATAGGAACTTTTACATCTTCCTTATAAAAAACTCTTTCATTGTTTAAGTTATAATACACGACATCACAATCTTCATTCATACATAAATAGTAAGTTTCTTCATCTACAACCTTTCCCATAAGGTTTTCTGATACCATATGCTTTACAGTTATATTCTTAACCTTTTCTCCTCTTTTGTGACATTTGGGGCAATTTGCTTTTTCTTCCACTGTACCAGTGGTTTTTTGTATTGAACCTCAGCAAGATTGATTTATCTTATTTTCTTGACTCACTTTATTTCCTCCTTTCTAAAAAATATTTTCTTCATTTTATTCCACCTCATTTCTATGAATTTCTATAACATCTTCAATTCTGCAATCCAATGCCAGGCAAATCTTTTCTAATGATTCTAAGTTCACATAAGAGTTTTTGCTCATTCTAGAAACTATGTTACTTGTTATGTTTGCAGCTCTTTTTAAGTCTTCTTTGTTCATTTCTCTTTCTACCAATAAGTGCCATAATGGTTTATAAGAAATTGCCATATTATTACCCCTTATCCGTTTTATTGTTAAGATATATTATATCATAAATAGGCTGATAAGTCACTTTAGCCTATTTTATACTTGTGCTTGCGTTAGTATTTATTGAGATAGTCCTTGTTTTTTTCCTTGTCCCACTTGGAACTGCTCCAAATCCCTGAACCATAGAGCAGTGAAGAACTGTAAGAATCCCAAAGCTAAAGCGATTGATGCAGTATGGGCCTGTAAAAGGGGCAATCTGAGCCCGTCGGTACTTGCGAAAAACACAGAAACTGTGTTTTTCGCTTAGTATCCGTTACGAGGCGAAGTTAGCGGGAGCGTGCCCCTCTTACAGGTCCATACTGCATCAGAGCGTGGCTCTATATCGCTTATAGTCCTTCGCTACGAGGCTACCACCTTGATTCGTTTGGAAAAACCCTCTATAATACGCCTTGTGCTTTAATCGAGCTTAAGAATAGAGAGAGGGAAGAAAATGTGGTTAATTGCAGGATTAGGGAATCCGGAGAAAAAATATGTGGGCACAAGACACAATGCCGGCTTTGCGGTGATAGATGTGCTTTGTAAGGAGCTGGGAAACCTGTCTTTGGAAAGCACAAAATTTCGTGGTGCCTATACCAAAACCAGAATCGGCAGCGAAGAGGTACTTCTTTTAAAGCCCCTAACCTATATGAACCTTTCCGGGGAATCCATCGTGCCTTTGGCTCAGTATTTTAAGATTCCCAAGGAGCAGATTTTGGTGCTCTCCGATGAGATTTCCTTTGCCCCCGGAGACATTCGCATTCGGAAGAAGGGTTCTGCCGGAGGGCATAACGGGCTGAAAAACATTATCGCCCACCTGCATAGTGAAGAGTTTCCCAGAATCCGTTTAGGGGTGGGTGCCAAGGGAGAGAAGGAAGATCTTGCCCACCATGTGCTTTCTCCATTTTCCAAGGAGGAACAGGCGGAGATGGAAGATGCCTATGAGAGAGCGGCAAAAGCCTGCATTGCCATTGTGGAAAAGGGCATAGACCAGGCTATGAACGAGTTCAACCAAAAGAAGAAGGGAAAGGAAGAGGCTGATGCATAATCTGGAAAAAATGCCGGAGGAGGGCATTCTTCTACCGAAAAATCCGGCGAGTAAAACCCGGATTTTTTTTGAACTTACGGAGGCTTTGGAAAAGAAAGAGCCCTTGTTTGTGGAGGGAATTTCCGACTCCCTAAAGTCCCTTTTGGCTCTTTGCTTTAGGGGAAAATGGATTCTTTACCTTTGTAAGACGGAGGAGCGGGCAAAGGAGATTTTGCAGGATGGGAAAATCTTTGCGGAGAATTGCCTGCTTTTTCCGGCGAAGGACTACCTTTTTTATAAGGCGGATACCAGAGGAAACTATATCAGCAGGGAGCGAAGCGAGTGTCTTAGACAGTTGGTGGAGGAGGAAGAGGGTGTGCTGGTGACCACTCTTCCGGCAATGCTGGAAAAGTTGGAGGGAAAAAATGCCTTCCGCCAGGCGGTGTTCACGGTACAGCTGGGGCAGACTCTTTCTTTGGAAAGCTTGCAAGACAGTCTTCATTCCCTTGGATATCAAAGGGTGGACCAGGTGGAGAGCAGAGGAGAGTATTCCCTTAGGGGAGGAATCCTGGATGTCTTTTCCAACCAAATGGAGGAGCCTCTTAGAATAGAATTTTTTGATGATGAGGTGGACAGCCTTCGATATTTTTCTTTGGAAAGCCAGCGTTCTTTGGAACAGGTGGAGGAAGCCAATATTTACCCGGTGTCCGAGCAGGGAAAGCCCTCTTCCTTAAAGGCTTTTTCTCTTTTGGATTATCTTCCTAAGGATTGTCTGGTGATTGTAGATGAGCCGGTGCGGGTTTTGGAAGAGGGAAAAAGGGTAGAGGAGGAATTTATCGCCTATTTTTCCCAAAGGGCTGAAGCGGAAGCAAATCAGGAGAAGGATCAAAAACCCTTAGACCTTTTCTCAGTGAAGACTCTCCTGGAGGAATGTGCTTCCCGCCCCATTTTCTTCTTCTCAAGCCTTGGAGGCATTTCCGAATGGAGTGAGGTCTTTAAAGAACCGCTAAAATCCATTTCTTTGGAGTGCAGAGAAATCCCCTTTTACGGCAAGCAGTTTGCCCAGTTTAAGGGGGATATGGAAAAGTATAAGAAGGAGAAGGTGAGGATCTCTTTGTATTCTCCTTCTCAAAGCAGAGCCTCCCGTCTGGCGGAAGAGTTAAGAAAAGAGGGGCTTTCCGCCTATTGTCCGGATAGACTGTCCGAAGACAGGGAAGAGGGAGAGGACACGGAAAATGCGGGAAGCATAAGGGTATTGCCCCGGTATCTTCGAAAAGGCTTTTATTTGCCTAAGGAAAAGCTTCTGGTAATGACGGAGCAGGACCTATATGGGCAAAGTCTTGCCGGAAGAAAACGCCGGAAGAAAAAGCAGGTGGAAAGTCTCCATATCGGTTCTTTGACGGAGCTCCATAAAGGAGACTATGTGGTGCATGAAAGCCACGGTATAGGCATTTACGAGGGCATTGAGCGAATCGTAACGGACGGCGTTAGCAAGGACTATTTAAAGATTCTCTACGGAGACGGGGGGAATCTGTATTTGCCGGTAAATAAATTGGACGGTATTGAGAAATATGCCGGAAAGGAGGCAAAGGCTCCGAAATTAAATCGCCTAAACGGTTCAGAATGGCAGAAAACCAAGTCCAAGGTTAAGGGGGCGGTGCGGGAAATCGCCAAGGAGCTTTTGGCTCTCTATGCCAAGAGGCAGGAGGAGAGAGGCTACCCCTTTGGAAAGGATACGGTTTGGCAAAGAGAATTTGAAGAGGCCTTCCCCTACGAGGAAACCGGAGATCAGCTTCTGGCCATTGAAGCCACCAAGGAAGACATGGAAAGTGAGAAAATCATGGACCGCCTGGTTTGTGGGGATGTGGGCTACGGAAAGACGGAAATAGCGCTACGGGCAGCCTTTAAGGCGGTGCAGGACTCCAAGCAGGTGGCCTACCTTTGCCCCACCACCATTTTGGCCCAGCAAATCTACAACGGCTTTGTGGAGAGAATGAAGGGCTTTCCGGTGGAAGTGGGAATCCTTTCCCGTTTTCAAAGCCCAAAGGAAGTCCATAAGACGCTGGAACAGCTTGCCGGCGGTAGAATAGATATCGTAGTAGGAACCCACAGATTACTTTCCAAGGATGTGCATTTTAAAAATCTGGGGCTCTTGGTGGTGGATGAGGAACAGCGCTTCGGTGTACAGCATAAGGAGCGTATCAAGTCTTTAAAGGAAAATGTGGATGTGCTTACCCTTTCCGCAACTCCTATTCCCAGAACCCTCCACATGTCTTTGGTGGGAATTCGAGACCTTTCCATACTGGAGGAAGCTCCCATGGACAGACTTCCCATCCAAACCTATGTAATGGAAGAGGAGGAAGGCACCATTCGAGAGGCCATTTCCAGAGAGCTTCGGCGAAACGGTCAGGTTTACTATGTGCATAATCGGGTGAAAAGCATAGAGGATACCGCTCTTCGCCTGCAAAAACTGCTTCCGGAGGCACGTATTGCTTATGCTCACGGGCAAATGGGAGAGAAGGAACTGGAAGAAATCATGCTTTCCTTTATTGCCGGAGAAATAGATGTACTGGTATCCACCACCATTATCGAAACCGGACTGGATATTCCCAATGCCAATACCCTGATTATTCAAGATGCGGATAAGATGGGGCTTTCCCAGCTTTACCAGATTCGAGGCAGGGTAGGAAGATCCAACAGAACCTCCTATGCATTTTTACTTTATAAAAAAGGAAAAAGCCTTACGGAAGAGTCGGAAAAGCGCTTAAAGGCTATCCGGGAATTTACGGAGCTGGGCTCCGGAATTCGTATTGCTTTAAGAGACCTGGAAATCCGCGGGGCGGGAAATGTATTGGGAGCAGAGCAGCACGGCCACATGGAGGCGGTGGGCTATGAGCTTTATACCAAGCTGCTTCGCCATGCGGTGCTTTTGGAAAAGGGAGAAAAGCAGGAAGAGGAGGACTTTGAAACCCAGCTGGATGTGGATTTGGACGCCTTTATTCCGGAAAGCTATATGGAAAATGAGGAACAGAAGCTGGAGGCTTATCAAAAGATTGCCCTTTTAAGCAGTGAAGAAGAGAAGATGGATTTGGAGGATGAGCTGACAGACCGCTACGGTGACCTGCCCTATCAGGTGGAAAATCTCTTCCAGGTGGCAAGCCTTCGAAATTTGCTTCATAAAATAGGGGTAACGGAGTGCAAGATCAAGAGGGGAGAAATTCACTTTTTATTCTTCCCTAAGGCGAAAATCAATACCGCTGCCATTCCTGCCTTGATTTCCCAGTCCCGGGGGGAGATTCGATTTGTAAATGGAGAGAGTCCCAAGCTTTTATATAAAAAGAAGAATTTGCGGGATTTGCCCAAGATTCAGGAAAGTATGGAAAAAGCAAAAGAAATAGCAGAAGCCCTGCTTCTCCCACTTTCCCCTTAAAAAGAAAGAAAAACTATCAAATTTTTTACAAAAATAGAGAAAAAACATAGGAAATCCATGGAAATACAAGGCTTTCATTGACAGGAGAAAAGGAGAAAGTTATAATGCACTCGTATGTGGGGAGTTGTGCCCCAAGTAACAAGACTACGCCGAAAAATCGGCGATTATGGAGGATGAAAGATGAATAAAGTAGATTTGGTTTCCGCAGTAGCAAAGCAGGCAGAGTTATCTAAGAAGGATGCGGGATTAGCAGTTGAGGCTGTTTTTGATGCCATTTCTGAGGCTTTAGAGAAGGGGGATAAGGTTCAGCTTATCGGTTTCGGAACTTTTGATGTTTCTGAGAGAGCTGCAAGAGAGGGACGTAACCCAAGAACCGGAGAGACTATGAAGATTGCTGCTTCCAAGGCTCCAAGATTCAAGGCAGGTAAGGCTTTAAAGGATCGCGTGAACTAATTTCATGCGACTGGATAAGTATTTGAAGGTATCTCGTCTCATAAAAAGACGCACAATTGCTAATGAAGCCTGCGATACCGGTCGAATATCTGTTAACGGGAAAGTGCAGAAGGCTTCCTACGACGTGAAGGTAGGAGATGTCATCAGCATTCGTTTCGGAGAAAAAGCAGTAGAAGCCAAGGTATTGTCGGTGCAAGAGACTGTGCGAAAGGATGAGGCGGCAGAGCTATTTCAATATCTATGAGAAAGCAAGAGAAACAGAAAAGAAAAGTGTTTAAACATGGGGTTACTGTCCTGGGATTGTTCATGGTGGTAGCCCTTCTTGCTATTGTTATTTTTGTTCGAGGCAGAGAGCTTACGGAGAAAAATAAAAATTATCTTGCTATGGAAGAGAGTTTGGCTGAGGAGTACAGTAAGGAAGAGCAACGAGCTAAAGCTCTGGAAGAGAAAAAAGTCTATGTGAAGACCAAAGAGTATATCATGGAAGAGGCAAGAGAGATATTTGGATTGCAGATGCCGGATGAGATTATTGTAAGGCCGAAAGAGTAAAGACTGAAAGAGGAAAACCGTATGTCATAGACTTTATCTATGTCATACGGTTAGGATTAGAGAAAAGCGAAAGAGGAAGATTCTTCTTTCGTTTTTCCTTTGTATACAGGGATAAAATGAGAAAAGGAATCGATACCGAGCTATTTTTACAAGTGAAAAAACAGCAGTGGATACGGGAAGGGGAGCAGATTTTGCTGGCTCTTTCCGGCGGTGCGGATTCCATGTATCTTTTGTATTTTTTAAAGGAATTACAGAACCATCTTTCTTTTTCTCTTAGAGCCATGCATGTGCAACATGGCATCAGAGGGGATGAAGCTGTAGAAGATGCCACATTTTCAAGGCAGCAGGCAGAGCTATATCAAGTGCCTTTTTTGGAATATACTTGTTCCGTACCGGACTATGCCGAGGAAAATAAGCTGGGATTGGAAGAGGCGGCAAGGACACTTCGTTACAAAGCCTTAAAAGAAGAAGCCCTTCGTTGGCAGGCGGAAAGCGACCGAAAAACAAAAATTGCCCTGGCGCATCATATGGACGATCAGGCGGAAACGATATTGTTTCATTTGATTCGAGGGGCGGGATTTTCCGGAATTAGCGGCATGAAGGCGGAAGAGCTTCTCTCAGAGGCTGAAAAAGAAGCACATTATGCAGTCAATCATGAAGCTAATTATGAAGTTATTCATGAAGTCAATCAAGAAGCCAATCTTGAAGGTATTCGCCTTCTTCGTCCACTCCTGTCTTTACGGAAAGAGGAGATTCTGAAGCGGCTGGAGGAATTGGGGATTCCCTATCGGGAGGACAGCACGAACAGGGACAAAAGCTATGCCAGAAATTATCTTCGTTTGGACATCTTACCCGCTTTGGAGAAGGTTAATGCCGGAGCGGTAAAGCATTTGCTGGAGGCGGCAGAACTTTTTTCGGAAACGGAAGCCTATTTTCAAGAGAAGACGAAAGAATGGATAGAGCAATACGGAGAATGGGAGCAAAGCTCTTCGGGAAATAGCATTTCTCTGTCCATTCCCCAATTAAAAAAGGAAAATGCGCTTTTTCGCAGAGAAATCTATAAGGAAGCCATCTTTTTGTTAAGGGGCAGTACCACAGAGTTTGGAAAGTTGCATTATCATGGTATTGACCACTTGTTGAAAAGGGGAAACGGTGGAAGGCTTTCTCTTCCGAAAGGTGTACAGGCAAGAGTGGAGCAAAAACGACTGCTTTTAGAAAAGTTTTAAAATCATGTAATCCGGAATTTTATAGGAAAATAGTAAATGGGGGACTCAATATGGAAAAAGAAGAAAAAATCCGAGTACTGTTTTCGGAGGAGGAAATTGAAAAGCGGGTAAGTGAACTGGCGGAGGAGATTGGAAGAGACTATGCCGGAAAGGACCTGCATTTAATCTGTATTTTGAAGGGGGCAGCTCCCTTTATGTGTGAGCTGGCGAAAAAATTAAACAATCCCCGAGTTTCCATGGATTTCATGGCAGTCAGCAGCTACGGTTCTCAAACCCAAAGCTCCGGGGTAGTAAAGATTGTAAAGGATCTGGATGAACCCTTGGAAGGGAAGGATGTTCTTTTGGTGGAGGATATTATCGACACGGGAAGAACATTGCATCATTTGGAGCATATGCTTCGGGAAAGACACCCGGCTTCCTTAGAAATCTGCACTCTCTTGGATAAGCCGGAGAGAAGGGAAGTTGAGGTAGATGTAAAATACAAGGGCT
Organism: Oribacterium sp.; assembly: GCF_057249185.1. Lineage (NCBI taxonomy): Bacteria > Bacillati > Bacillota > Clostridia > Lachnospirales > Lachnospiraceae > Oribacterium > Oribacterium sp. Next base: position 838 of record NZ_DBHIGR010000083.1, on the reverse strand, counting down.
TTTGTGTTCCCGATGTTTTCGTCGTAGGCTACGGCATTGACTATGCTCAGAAGTATAGAGCATTGAACTACATCGGAGAAGTGATTCTTTAGGTTTTTAGAAGCTTTGATTGTAATTCGGGAAGGGCGGTATCGCTTTTTCAGGATTGGGGGAGTAAAGGAGGATTTCCGAAATGGAGGAAAGAGGAATCAATCGAGAGGCCTTATACAGCATAGGAAAGGGGTTCTACCGGGAACCGGAGGAGAGCCCGGCCTTTTCGGATGTGACCATTCGTTTTCGTACCCTAAGAGAGGATGTAGACAGGGTTTTGCTTTATCTTCCGGATGAACAGCAGATTTATGCGATGAAGCTGGAAAGCAGCGACCACTATTTTGATTACTATGAAATAGAAATCAAGCTGAAGGATAAACCCTTACATTATTATTTCCGTATTGAAAAGGGAGAAGAGGTCATCCATTACAACCGTTTAGGGGTGACGGAAGATTTGGACATACAATATGCTTTTTCCATTTTTCCGGATTTTTTTGTTCCGGACTGGATTAAAGGCGCTACTATGTATCAGATTTTTGTGGACCGCTTTCGAAATAGTGACGGAAAGAATAATGTAGAGGACAGGGAGTATATTTATCTGGGACGTCCCGTGGTATCGGTTTCAGATTGGGAGGCGCCAGTAGAGTCCTTTGATGTACATCGTTTTTATGGCGGCGATTTGGAAGGGGTTTGGGAGAAGCTGGATTATCTGGAACATTTGGGAGTAGAGGTTCTTTATTTCAATCCGCTCTTTGTGTCTCCCTCCAATCATAAATATGATACCCAGGATTACGACCATATTGATCCC
>NZ_DBHIGR010000082.1:0-9345 GCF_057249185.1 Oribacterium sp. | reverse complement strand
AGAATATCATTTAAGGCATGAGCAATATCATCCGTATGGCTGAGAATGCTGTGGTAGCGGATTCCCTGTTCGGAAATACGGGAAAAAGCAGGCTGTAAATTGGTTAAAAGCTCAGACTTTAACTGAGACTCCACCTCTTCCTTCTTATAATCTCCTTCTACATTGCCCGCAAGATTCCTATAGAAGAGTACAGGGTCCGTAATCTTATAAGCATATTCTCCGTGACAGCGAAGGGAAATCTCTATGTCCAGATTAATGTTGGGATCCACCGCTCTAAAAGGAATGGGGTTTACGGTACCGTATTTATTGCCCACAATATCCTTGAGATTAATGAAATAAATGCGTTGATCCTTTGCCGTGTCTCCGCCGAAGCTCAAACGCTTCATAAAGGTCTTAAAGCTTTCTACTACGCTTTCGCCCAGTGGGCCGTAGAAAATACTGGGTTCCGTGGAGGAATCGAAAACAAACTCTCCTGCCTCTGCAGACAGTTCCACGATGGCACCCTGCTCCACAATCAGCATACACTGTCCTTCGTTTACGGCAATGACAGCACCGTTGGAAATAATATTGTCTGAAGCTCGAGTATTGGAACTGTTTTGTCCAATTCTCTTCTGCCCCTTGGTCATGAGGGTATCATTGTCTAAGGAAGAACAATAGAAATACTCTCTCCACTGATCTGCTAAAACGGAAATTCCCGCTTCTTTACCTGCTTTTATCAATCCCATAGACTCACTCCTTTATGGTAAGCAAATTCATTTTTGTCCCTCTAAGACTACCATATTTTCCTCTAAAGGGAAAGAAAATCCCTTTCCAATCTTGACAAAGTTTTAGCGTAACAGGTAAAATGCAGGAGTAAATAAATTGCTTGAAAAAGCATTCAGGAGAAAGAGGGATAGGAAATGAAGCACATTATTACCTTAAGCACCAGAGATTTAGAGAAGAGCGTTGAGCACGGCGGATGTGGAGAGTGTCAAACATCTTGTCAATCTGCTTGTAAGACCAGCTGCGGTATCGCAAATCAAAACTGCGAGAACGAAAACAACTAAGGATTTCTCAGAAGAAGGAGCTGTGTGCAGACACAGTTCTTTTTTTTCGCCATTGATAGATACATTATCTTTATGCATTGATTTTATTGATACTGATATGGTTTATGTATTGATATGGTTTATATGTTGATATGGTTTATGTATTGATTTGATTTATACATTCGTTTTATAGAAGGAAGGGTAAATGATTCACCAGTATTTGATGAACGGACGACATATTGTTTTGGATGTATATAGCGGAAGCATCCACGTTACGGATCCTATGGCCTACGCTGCCATCGGCTATTTGGATAAAGGGCTTTCCAGAGAAGAAACACTGAAAAAGCTTAAAGCGGAATTTCCTGAGAGCACCGAGCAGGACTTTCAGGATTGCTTTTCGGATATAGACGAATTGGTTGAGAGCAAGAAGCTTTTTACCAAGGACAACTATGGGCCTTTAGCGGGAAAATTAAAGTCCCACAGCGGCAATGTGATTAAGGCTCTTTGTCTTTTGGTAGCCCACAGCTGTAACCTGGCTTGCTCCTACTGCTTCGCCTCCCAAGGGCATTATCACGGAGAGTCGGGACTGATGAGCTTTGAAACCGGAAAAAGAGCCCTGGATTTCCTCATTGAGAATTCCGGTACCCGCCGTAACTTAGAGGTGGATTTCTTTGGCGGTGAGCCTTTGGTAAACTTCCAGGTTTGTAAAAACCTTGTTGCCTATGCCCGCTCCATCGAGAAGGAAAAGGGAAAGAATTTCCGTTTCACCCTAACCACCAACGGCGTAGGCCTTACGGAAGAAATCATGGATTGGGCAAATGAAGAATGTCATAACGTGGTTTTAAGTCTGGATGGACGAAAGGAAGTCAATGACCGTTTTCGTGTAGACCGAAAGGGAAAGGGAAGCTACGATCAAATCGTCCCCAAGTTCCAGCGTTTTGTGGAAAAGCGTGGAGACAAGGAGTACTACATGAGAGGAACCTTCTCCCATTTTAATACGGATTTTACGGAAGATATTGCCCACATGGCCGATGAGCTGGGCTTTAAAGAACTGTCCATGGAGCCGGTGGTTTTAAAGCCGGGAGAGCCCTCCGCCCTAACCGAGGAAGATTTGCCCATCCTCTATGAGCAGTATGAAAAGCTGGCTTTAGACCTGCTTCGCAGAAAAAAGGCGGGGGATCCTGTAACCTTCTACCATTATATGGTGGATCTGGACAGAGGCCCCTGCATTTATAAGAGAATTTCCGGTTGCGGTTCCGGAACCGAATATATGGCGGTTTCCGCCCAGGGTGAGCTCTATCCCTGCCACCAGTTCGTATCCGATAAGGAATATAAGCTGGGAGATATTTGGAACGGCATTACCAAGGAAGAAGCCAGAGAAGAATTCCGAAATACCAATGTCTATACCAGAGAGGACTGCGGAAAATGTTGGGCTAAGCTTTACTGTGCCGGAGGCTGTGCGGCAAATGCCTACCACTCCACCGGAGACATTGCCGGCACCTATGAGTATGGCTGTAAGCTCTTCCGAAAGAGAATGGAATGCGCCATTATGATGAAGGTGGAGGAGTCCTTGATGGAGCAATAGCATTTCTTATATATTGTTCAAGATGTATTTCTCCACCATCACTGCTACGCCATCTTCGTCATTGCTGAGCGTGATTTCGTCGGCTATTTCCAAAACATGCTTTTGAGAATTGGCCATGGCAATGCCTTTTCCGGAATACTCCAGCATGGTCAGGTCATTTCCTCCATCCCCAAAGGCCATCAGCTCTTCTCTCTTCCAACCCTTTTTCTCCAAGAGTCTTTTTAAGGATTCTCCCTTGTCTACTCCTACGGGGCAGATTTCCAGGAAAAAGGGTTCGGAAAAGAAGATGCTTAATTCTTCCCCGTATTCCTTTTCCAGTCTTTCCTTTAAGGGAATCAAATCTTCATGCTCTCCCAAAGCCAGAAGTTTACAAACTTCCTCCGATAAGGCATTAGGAAAATCCTCTACCTTTCTAAAGGGCATCTTGTTGATGGTGCTTTCTCTATCCATATAGGGAAATTCCGGCCGTTCTGTCACAATCTCCTTCCCCTGATAGGAAAGGAGGCCTAAATCCGCCTCTCTTACCACTTGAGCGATAGGAGCATAATACTTCCGGGGAATTGTCTTCTCAAACAAAACCTCCTTGGTCTTACAATCCATACAGAGACTTCCGTTATAGGAAAGAACATAGCCCCCCAGTCTTTCCAGCTCTAAAGCTTCCCAAACCTCGGACATGCCATAGGTCGGTCTTCCGGAAGCAAGTATAATGCTGACGCCCCTCTTGATAGCCTCCTGCAAGGCTTTTTTGTTTCTTTCACTGACTTTCTTTTCCGAATTGGTCAATGTTCCATCCAAATCCAATGCTATTGCTTTAAACATATTGTTCCCTTCCTCATCTCCCGGTATGTTCTTTTCCCTTTTCTATCATGATTATTTTCTGATAACGCTTTATGCAATATCGGCAACCCCATTTGTTTTCCTTTTGACAGTATTATTTTTCATATTACCTTTTATCTTATATCGGCAAACCCGTGTCCTCTCTTATATCTCATTCTTCCCGGAAAGTAAAGAAAACTTAAATTTATTATTTTTTTATATTCTTCTCCCGAACTTTATCTTGCATTTTCCTCTCCACTTTGCTAGTATTACAGAACAAAATTTCATAGCTTATTCAGAGTCGGTGGAGCTACATAGGAGCTAAGAAGCCGCAGCAACCCCGGAAACGGAAGGTGCTAACCTGAGCGAACCATTTGTTTCGATCAATAAGAAGATTATCGACCATTGGCGAGCCCAATGGTTTTTTTATGTCTTTTCAGAGCTTTCTCCCACTCTGTATGCAAAATAGAAAGGATTATATTTATGTTATTTTCATCAGAACAGGTTTCCAACGGACATCCGGATAAAATTTGCGATCAGATTAGTGATGCCATCGTTACAGACATTTTAAAGCACGATCCCAAAGGAAGAATTGCTGCAGAATGTTGCATTAAAGACTATGATATCGTGATTTTGGGAGAAATCACCAGCAGCCATACCCCCGACTACGATACTCTTTGCCGAAACGTGTTGAAGAATATCGGTTTGGAGGACTTGGATCGCTATAAGATTCAGGAGTTGATTTCCGTACAGTCTCCCGATATTGCTATGGGTGTAGACCATGACGGCGCCGGAGATCAGGGAATGATGTTCGGTTTTGCTACCAATGAGACCAAGGAAATGCTTCCTATCCCCTATGTTTTATCCACCAGAGCTTTGCAGAAGCTCCGTGCCTTTAATCTGGAAAATGCCTTTTCTATTTTAAAGCCGGATGCTAAGGCCCAGGTAAGCTATGATTACAAGGAAAATCGCATTGATACCTTCCTGATTTCTTCTCAGCACAGTGAATCTGTTTCCCTGTCACAGGTTCGGGAGATTATTCAGAAAATCATGGTGGAAACCGCTGCGGAAATGAATTTAAATACCGACTTCCGCATCTTGGTAAACCCCACCGGACGTTTTGTTCTCGGTTCCTCCTTTGCAGATTCCGGTCTTACAGGACGTAAGATTATTGCCGACACCTACGGCGGCGCTGCTCATCACGGCGGCGGCGCATTTTCCGGAAAGGATCCTTCCAAGGTAGACCGTTCTGCAGCCTATATGGCCAGAAAGATTGCAAAGGACCTGGTTTCTGCCGGAAAGACCGACAGATGTGAGGTACAGCTGGCCTATGCCATCGGTGTTGCAGAGCCTGTATCTGTGTATCTGGACTGCTTTGGTACCGAGCATGAAAATGTTGGGGACCTTTGGCGTTCCGTAATCGAAAAGTACGACCTTACTCCAAAGGGTATTATTTCCAACTTAAATCTTTTAAATACAGACTATAATCTGGTTTCTTCTTACGGACACTTCGGTAAGGAAAACCTGCCATGGGAAATCTAAGCAAATGTCTAAGGATTTACATTTCACAGAAAATAAAAATAAGAGCGGAAAGTCCTTTATAGGCGCCCTCTTTCAGAAGAAACAAAAGCTTGCAACAGAAAAAGGCAGTCCCAAAAGACTGCTTTTTTCTCATCATTTTTTTCCACTGATTCTTTTCGGAATCGTCTTACAATGCCTTCTGTTTCTTCTTCCCGTCTTGCTCTACAGCTATAAAAGTCCGAAGCTCTTGCTGCCAACTTCTCCCCTACTGTGCTTGTTCTTCTTTTTTACTGTTCTTCCACTGCTCTACGGGGGACTGGGACTTTTAACTTCCTACGCCAAGAAACTGGCAGTATTTGAGCTGTTTCGTAAGGGGACTATAGTGATATTTCTTCTTTCACTACTCTCTTCCCTTCCTCTATTTCTTCATCCCCTCTACTGCTCAAGAACTTCCGCCCTTCTATCCAAGGTAGATGTTCAGGAGGCGAATTTTCTTAGTCCTTATAGCGAAAGTCTTCCGGACAGTTCCCGGGAAGCCATTGAAAAAGCCCTTCGTATTTTTCCGGATACGCCCCTTTATGAAATGAGCTTTTTCCACTATGGAGAGGGAAATATAGAGCAATTCCAGTACCAGTTTTTCTTTACTATTGATAATATGGAAGACAATATAAAGCTACTGGAAAAGAAACTTCCCTTCCAACAAAAAGTGGAGGAAGAGAATATATTCTATGGAAACGGCAAGCTTTCCAAAGAAATGTATTTCGATATTAGTGTCGATAAGAAGGGCGGAAAAACGGAATTCAGCTTTAGTAATCTTCCTTTTTAAAATTAATGAGCAATCAGAAAAATAAATCGTTTTCCGGCAGTATAGGCCTGAAAAAGGGGTAGTCTGAGCCCGTGGGTACTTGCGAAAAACAAGAGAAACGCAGTTTTTCGCTTAGTATCCCCTACGAGGCGAAGCTAGCGAGAGCGTGCCCACTTTCAGGCCTATGCTGTACGGAAAACGTTTTTGATTTCTTTAGATGCTCACAAAAGGAAGGTTCCTATACGCATTACTCTGTTTCCGCCGCTCCATCTTCTCCTTCATCTTCTATAGAAATATAGTGTAGATGAAGAATTACCTTCGCTGTCTTTCCTTTGATGATTAAATCCGGAAAACTTAGTTCTACGGTCGCATTTTTCTCTTCTTCTCCTTCTCCGTTTTCAGGATTTCCTTCTTCGGAGACTTTTTTCTCTGTCTTATCAGGAATATAGCGTAATTCCACCTTTACAGGCTTTTCATTTTCATTTTCCGCTTCTCCAAGCAGTAAAGACGGATTTTTCTCTATCGCGTCAAAATAATCAATATTTACATCCCCGTCCTTTTCAAGAACTTCTCCGGAAAGAATTGCTTCTTTTTCCAGATTGATTGTATCTTCCAGAATGTACTCCCCATCATAAAGAAGTTCTACGGAAGCAGGGATTTTTCCTTCATCCATAACTTCTTTTAATTGAATATCCTTATATCTCCAAGCATCATAGTTTTTTGGAAGCTGTTTATCATCTAATTGGAAATCCCAAACAGAGCGATTTGCATCATACACAGCTTCTACAAGGAGCTTTTTCTCCCGAAGCAGCTCTGCTTTTGTGATGGCTTTCCCTGTTTCTACAACACGGTAGACAAAATGCTCCTTATCTGTCGAAAGGGTTTTCACCTCTCCATCTTCATAGGTCAGACGAATCTCATCCGCATAAGCCCATCTATACTCCTTTTGCACCTGAATAAAGCTTGGGAGCTTAATCAAAGAGTCTTCGTTTTGGAAATATACCGGAAAAGTTGTTCCAATCTCCGGTAAGGGACTTCCCTGTTCTTTATCCACGGTAATGCCATACTTAGCAAAGTCTGCATAGGGAACATCCTGTTTGCTTCCGTCTGCAAAATGCAGATCAAGAATGGTATCGGAAATATCTAAGCTCTCTCCTACCGCTCTGGCATTTGGTTTTCTGCTAAAATCAAAATAGGCAATTTTTTGTTCTTTTCCGTCTTTTTTCAGCTTTCTGGAACGAGCAAGGGCATTGTCCACTGCGCTGACCTCCCCCAGTGTGGACTGGGTTGCGGAAGCTACCGCATCATAGGCTTCACCCTTTTTCTCCTTCAGGTTTTTCTCCAGCTCTTTTACATCCTCTAAGCCTTTAAGATAATCAAAAATCTTAAAGGTCTTGTCCTGATAGCTGTCATCTTCCGTGTATTTCACATTGCTGACTTCGGCAATCTTTCCATCCTTAATGCTGACTTTTACAATGTCGGGACCGGTTTGCTCATAATATCTTGACCAAGTTCCCGTACCGTAGAAAACACCGTCTGCAAGCAAGGATTCCGCCTTCTTATCCGGATTTTCTTTTCCTGTTTCCACTTTAGGATTTTCTGCTTTAGGATTCTCCCGGGGCAGTTCAGTCTTGGAATTTTTCTTGTCTTCCTCACTTACTCCGCTAGAGGAAGCTCCTGTGTTTCCGCTTGCTCCGGTATTGCTTCCATTCCTGTTTATATTAGCGCTTCCGTTACTTCCTGCTCCACTGCTTCTTCCGGAGTGACTGCGCGTAGAACTTGTTCTTTCCGGACGAGCTTCCGTATTTTCAATCGTTCTGGAAACACCCTTTACATCGGATTTTTTTGTGATAAAGCCTTTTCCTTCAACGAACTGCACTACACCGTTCACAGTCCATTGTCCCTCTGCATTTACGGTATAACCATCCTTGCTAATGCCGTTTTGCAGGAGAATTCCCTTTTTCTCACCTTCTTCTTCAAAATAATAGCAATATCCGTCAATCCATTGCCAGGACCGAAGCTCCTGCCCCTCTGTAGGGCTTCCCTCTCGATTATCATAAAAACGATAGGCCCCCTTACTGTCTTGATGCCAGCCCCTGGCCATAGAACCCTCTACCGCCTCATTTTTATTTTGAAAATAATAGTTAACGCCCTTAATTTCTTGACTTCCCAGAAGCATCTCTCCTGTGTCCTTAGAAAGATAATACCAATTTCCCTTATCCAAAAGCCAATCCTTTACAGGCTTGCCCTCTTTCTCATAGAACCATTTTCCGTTTACGGCTTTCCATTCACCGGAATTTCCTGCCTCTGCAGCAAAAGCTTTTCCCTGCACCAGAATTGTGGGCAAAACAAAAGCAAGGGATAGAATAACCCCTTTCGTCATCTTCTTCATTTTAAACCTCTTTTCAAAACTGTGATTTACGACTCACGTCCAGGTTTATTTTTTTAACGCCCCTTACCATGCTTTCCGGTTTATCCAAAAATGAAGTTAGTTCTTAGCTTTTCTCTGCCGGCATATTCTAAAAATGATAAGAAATCATTTGAATAGAAAAGTTAGTTGAACTTGCCTGTTTCAATTATTATTATTTAAATCGGTTAGCCATATCTACCCAAGCAGTATAATGCTGTTTTTAAGAATAATAAATAAAATCTTCGTTATGAATCACATTAATATATTTTATATTTCATTTTCCCGAATAGCTTGAAAGGAAGCCTTGCTCTCTAAAGAAGATGTGTGCACTCGAAAGGAAGCCTTGCTCTCTAAAGAAGATGTGCATTAGAGAAATCCTCTGAAAATCTCTTTAGATTTTGATATGGAATTTTTATTGTTATTCTTTCTTCATTTTTGTTATGATGATATAAGTTAGATAATTCTAACTCAAGCGATTGGAAGAGCTTATCGACTCTACTCTTATGGATAAGCAGATAGAAAAGTCCCCTTAAGGAGGAAGCTATGAGAGAAAATTTTCAAAATATTGATGGAAAGAAATTGGAAATCGTACACGAAATAAAGTCCGCCTATGATGAAGGAAAGCTTAGTTTGGAAGAGGCCAGAAAAGCGCTAAAGGATAGGGTACAACATTTGGCTCCTTATGAAATTGCCATTATCGAGCAGGAAATGGTGGAGGAAACCGAGGATGAATGTGTAAAGGAAGACATTCAGGCCATGCTGGAGGTTTTTCAGGATGTATTGGTCACAAAGGAGCAGTCTCTTCCGGAAAAACATCCTATCTCCTGCTATCGTAGAGAAAATGCCAAAATGAAGGAATTGCTGCTTTCCGTTGAGGATTTGGTGCAGTATCCTGTCATTAAAAATCAATGGTTGGAGCTTTACGAGGAATTGTTAAAGTTCAAAATTCATTTGTCCAGAAAGCAAAATCAGCTCTATCCGGTTTTGGAGAAAAAGGGTTTTACCCGTCCTACCACTACCATGTGGACGCTGGATGACTTCATTCGGGATGAAATTGCAGAATGCTACAAGCTTCTTTTGGAGGATAAGGAAGAGGAATTTATCGGAAAGCAGGCAGAGCTTGTGGCGGATGTTCGGGATTTGATGGACAAGGAAGAAAATATCCTCTACCCCACCTCCTTGG
>NZ_DBHIGR010000081.1:2866-9349 GCF_057249185.1 Oribacterium sp. | reverse complement strand
ACTCTCCACATTCTCCCTGATAGCTCATGCTTTCCAGTGTTTGCAGAAGACTCTTCTTCTTTACTTCTGCTCTTAACTTGCTAAGAATTCCCAGCAAATCCCTGTCATATCTGCTTCCCGACTGTGCCTCTTCTCCTAACGAATCGGAACTTTCCTCTTCCTTTTCCGCCAGTGTAAATGCCTTGTTCTCTCTTCCGTAGAGATATACCGGATAGGGAAGTTCCAAATCGGCCGGGAAGTTCTCCTGATCCCAATCCTTTCCCAAAAGGATGTTATAGGCTTTTTCTTGGGAAAGAAGTGCTTTCTCCTGCTCTCCGGGACTTGGAAGGAACAAAAGATCTATTCCGGCTTCCTCCAGCTCCGACAATTTCGCCTGAAAATCCTCTTCTCCCTTATAGGTCCGAATTTCTACCGTTCCTCCGTACTCGGGAAAGCTTTCCGAGAGCTGTTCCGCTAAGGTCTTACCCTTCTCATCTCCTTCCTGTAGGAGAATGCCCATTTTCCGAAAGGCCTCATTATAAGCGAAAAATCCCAGGTCCACCGCCTGATCCTCCAGACTTTTTTCCAGAACAAAATGATTATTTCCCGGCTCCAGCTTTTTGCTGCTCTGACTCAGGTAGGGTATTTTTTCCTCCACAGAGAATTTTTCCAAAAATGCCTCCAGCTTTTCACTGCCTTCTCCCAGCAACAGCTCCGCCTTAGCCTCTTTTAATGCTTGCTTTAAGTCTTCTTCTTTTCCTTCTTCATAAATCAAGGTATGTAGATTTACGGATGCGTTATTCTCTCCGGCATTTTCCAGATAAGTCCCCAACTCCTCGCCTTTAGTACTTCCCTTATCTTCTACATAATACACTTCTATTGGAGCTCTTTCCGCTACAGAACTGCTTGTTTTCTCCTCTCCTCTTTGAGCCGGGCTTCCTTTTCTCAAAAAAAGGAAAAGTGCCACAAAGACTACACAAAGGAAAAGAAGAAGCAGAAACAGTCGTCTTCTTTGGGCTGCTTTTTTGGCAGCTTCCTTTTGCTTTCTTCTCTTTTTTCTTTCCTCTCGAAGTCTCTGCCGTTCTCTTTCCAGAGCTTCTTCCTCTTCCCTATCCTCAGCATCCCCGTAATGCTCAAACGCCCTGTGCTGAGCAGTAGCTTTATAACTCTCCTGTTTAGCCTGCTCTTTCGGTTCTATAGCTTCAGTTTTGCTTTGCTGATTCCTCTCATCCATTTCCTTTGCTTCAGTGCCGCCCTGCTGATTCTTCTCATCCATATGTCAAAGTCTCCTTTGCTTTTTATGCACTATTTCTTCTTTTTCTCTGACTTTCTTTTCTCTACCAGAATCTTAAATTCTTCCTCTGAAATCTGCAACTCTTCCAGGTTTTTCTTTCGTCTTTCCTTCCACTTCTTCTTTCTTTTTCGTTCATCATGAAGGTTTTTTGCTCCATACAAAGCACCTCCGCCAAATAGGAAAAATCCGAAGCCGGCTAAAATCGTAAATCCGCTGACGGTAACCGCTGCAACCGCTACCTTCTTCTTGGTTTCCTTATTATTTAAAATGACCTGAATATTTTGGTCTTTTCCGATATATCCGCTTCCTACAACTTTTCCATCCAGTAAGATTTGCACTTTTCCCAGGGCGGAAGCCGGAGCATCGCCTTCAATATCCTTAAAAGCATATTGCAAGCCGTCCTGACTTGCTCCCTTAGGAAGAGAAATCTTAACAGTATCCAGAAAATGAATTTTATTTTCCTCCGTAATCTTTCCGGCGGATACCAGCTCCTTTCGCAAGGCCTCTAAGGCTCCGGGATGTTCCCCTAAAGTTTGATTTTCCGTTTCCGAAAAAGCTAAATCCAGTAGAGTCTTTGTATCTGTATAGTGAGAAGGATTTTTGTCCTTCAAAACTACCGTAACCACCTTTCTTCCCTGATCCTCCGCCAAGCTAATCAAGGTATTTCCCGCAATCTGTGTATAGCCGGTTTTTCCCGCTACCACTCGTTTGTCATAGAACTTTGTGTTGGAGAGCATCATTTTATGCTCCATGTAAATTGTATTTCCCTCCGGAAGACGCTTTAAATTCCCTAAAGTATGACTCAGATTTTTTTCAATTTCCAAAAACTCCTTATTCTGAAAGGCGGCCATCCCGATTAAAGCCATATCCCTTGCGGTGGTGTAATGGTTTTCATCCTGCAAACCGGAAGGATTCTGAAAATGGGTACCTGTGCAACCAAGCTCCCTAGCCTTCTCATTCATCATTTCCGCAAAGGCCTCCCGTGAGCCTGCCACATGCTCTGCCAAAGCATTCGCCGCCTCATTTGCAGACTTGAGCAAGAGGGCATGCAAACAGTCATTTACCGTAAGAACATCTCCCTCTTCAATCTGGGCATTGGAGGAGCCCCGATCCACATTGTATACCGCATCGTGGGAAAATGTCACCTTATCCTCCAAGGATGTGTGTTCCAAAACCACAAGAGCCGTCATCACCTTGGTAATACTAGCAGGATATTCTCTTACATCTCCGTTTTTTTCAAACAAAACCGCCCCGGTTTCCGCATCCACCACAATGGCGGACTCCGCCGTTAAGTCTTCTGTTGGCCAGTTGGCAGCCATTGCCACCACACTATAAAAAAGAATAAAAAAACAAAAAGAAAGGAGTAAAAAAATCCTCCCCCTGCTCTTTCCTTTTTTTTCCTTCATACTAAGCAAAATACTTCTAATTCCTTTCCCTCATTTTCTCAAAGTCTACCCTTGCTTCCTTGGTCTTCTCTAAAAAGATCTTCCACAGCTTTTCCTGATGAGCGTGGAAGGAAAGTCCTTGAGATTCCTCTATACAGTAGTTCTCCGGCTGAAAATCCTTTCTATTTTTTAACTGTTCTTCCAAAATTTGGACTCTGCTTTTACCCTTCCGCTTATGCCACAGCTTCTCCTGCTGTTCATAAGCCTGATATAGGTGGGACAGGAAACGATCTCCGAGAAATATGGCAGCATCCCTTTGATGACTCTCCACATATTCCTTGGAAAAGAAAGGACTACTTCCATAATAGGGCATCCATCCGAAGAAAAGAATATTGTTGCGATACATAAAGGGATCCATCTCCTCCTCTTCATAACGCTCTTCCAGAAAATCCCTGCAGTAATCATAAAAATGAGAATAGAAAATATCTTGAAATCTGCTTCTCTCCAATTCTTCATCGGATTGGCTGTAAAGATAAATCTGCAAATAAAGCTCCAAAATTCTGGATTGGGCCTCTTCCTTATTTTCCAAGACAATCCCGAAGGAAAGAAAGACCAGAATGGAAAAGAAATCGCCGAATGAGTTTCTTTCCTTAGCTATTCCGGGATAAAGAAAATCCTTAAGCTCTTCCCGATAACGTTCCAGTAATGCGCCAAGGATAGAACTTCGGTCTATATTTCCTTCCGAAACAGCAGTCTCTAAAGGCTGAACCCCTTGTTTCTCCAGGACTTTAAAATAATCCAAAAAAAAGAAAGCCAAGGGATGAAATACTTCTTTATACGGGGAATCTTCCCTCATTTCCAAGGGAATCTCCCGAATCCGTTCTAAAGCACTATTTCTTCTCTCTCCCATGACTCCTCCATTATAACAAAAATCAGTCTTCTTCCTCTTACAAAAAAGGAAGGAATTTCCTAATTTTTTACTTTGTCTATATTTAAAAAATACTTTATTCAGGCCGGACAGCAAAACTTAGCTTATTCAGGACGGACAATAAGACTTATCTTATTTCGGGACGAACAGCAAAAAATACTATATTCCATACCGGACAGTAAAGTTACATTCTTAAGCCTAAGAGCAGAAGTGCCAGCCAAAAGAACATAAGAACGATATCCACTCCCAAAGCCACATAGACCGGACGTCTTTCAATGAATTTTCCCTTTTCCACAGGTAAGGCAAAACGAAGGGAAATCAAAAGAAAATTCACGGAAAATAACGCCAATGCTCCTAGCACTAAAGGTCCGTTTCCTTTTTCATAAAAGGAAATTCCTATACAGAGAAAGAAAAGGCAGAGAGAAACAAAGGAACTGATTATGGCTCCCAGACTTCCCTTTGCCCATTTTTTTCGGATGTAGCTAAACCGCTTTTCTCCTTCCATTTTCTTCTCCTCCTTTCCCTTTGTATGAGTCGAAACAGAACATAACCCAGGGCTGTTCCCAGGGTATTCAGGATAATATCGTCCACATCACAGCTTCCGGCACGGAAGATAAGCTGAATCGCCTCCACTCCGAAGGACAAAAGATAGCCTGACATTACCGTATTATACCAATACATTCTACAACGCTTGGAAAAGCTGGGGAGCAGGAAGCCCAAAGGGCAAAAGCCGATGATATTTCCCAGTAAGTTTTCCAAAGCATGGGCAAGACCGATTTGTTTCCAATAAAAAAGAAAGCGGAAAATCTCCTTAAAAGGCTCCATATTATAGGAAAATTCCGCCCGATTCATAAAGCCTCTGCCCTTTAACTCGGAAAAAAACAAAACATAAAAGAGAAAAATCAGGTAAAGGCAGAAAAAAAACACCCCCAACCAACGATTTTTCGTCATTTCTTTTCTATGCATATCACACACTAAACGTCTGAATTCTCTCTTCTAAGAAGTCCGTCACAGTCTGATTCCCTCCGTCTCATTTCCTTATAGCAATTCAGAAACGATACTATCCGGATGCTTCTTATTTTCCAAGAGACTTTAGAACGTTAAATCCTCTTTTCTTTTTAGCAAGATGGCTCCATGTACAATGGACAGCACCCCGGTAACAATTCCCAGTGTAATAAGAATTACTCCTAAGGCAATGGAAGAGCCTCCTACATTTCTCATAATCTTATAGATTCTTTCCATGTCTTAAAATCCCTTTCTTAAATCTTTAGTTGGTAATAGGAGCTGGCTTCTTTCACCAAAAAACCCATTTTCTGATAAAGCTTCATGGCCGGGCTGTTACGGGAATCCACCTGAAGAATTACCTTGGTATATGGTCCCTTCTTTCCTTTATCAAAGCAATCCCGAAGAATCGCCTCTCCCTTCCCCTGACCTCTATACCTATTTTCCACCATAAGGCCGTAAAGGTAAAGCGTTTTTTCATTATAGGGAGAAAAATAAACTTCTCCGTAAGGATAATTTCTCTTTTCTCCCGGAAAATCAATCCCATCTTCCAGGGTTTTCTCCAAAAAATATTCCGTATACAGATAGGGAAAAGAAAGGGAAAATTCCTCTTCCCTTTCTCCCTTCTTCATAAATCGAAACACACAGTTTCGAAAATCATCCATCAGACTTTCTTTACATTGGGTAAATAAGCCCTGCCCCCTCATCTTGGGATGGACAAAGGCAAGACAAAGGAGCACGTCCTTTCCTCCCTGTTGCTCACCAAGCTTATATCCCATAAGCAATGCCAAAATCCCCTCGGCAATTCCTGTTTCCTTCTCCCCTTCATTGCGAATGAGATAAAAGAAATCATAGTCCAAATCCGTATCATAGGGAATTTCTTCCTCTAAATTACAAAGAGAGAGGAGGGTCTTACAGTCCCTCTCCTCTTCTAAAGACAGAGTTCGTTGTAATTCGACTTCCATTCCTCTCTCCTGTTCTAACTTATCAAAGTCATTACTTTCCTTCTTTAAAGCAGAAGTTTATTTTGTAAATTCTTTGAAGCACAAGGCTTCAAAGCTTATTACATGACTTTCTCCGAGCTGATTTTTTTAGTCTTTAAAAACAATCTTATCCAAGCCCCAGATATCCTTTGCATACTCCTCAATGGTTCTGTCAGAGGAGAACTTTCCGGCATGGGCTGTATTTAAGATAGCCGCTCTTGCCCACCATGCTTCATCCTGGAACTTCTTCACCGCTTCTTCCTGGGCCTTGATATAAGAACGAAGGTCCTTTAAGATGAAGTAACGGTCTGCTCTGTCGGATTCATTGGTATTTAATAAGGAATCATACAAAGGTCTGAACAATTCAGGATCCTCAGGGCTGTAGAAGCCATTTACCAGCTGCATTAAGACTCTGCGAATTTCCTGGTCGTTGTTGAAAATGTCCATAGGACGGTACTCGTTATTGTGCTCTAAAGCAATAACCTCGTCACTGCTCATACCGAAGATAAAGGCATTTTCCGCCCCAACCTCCTGTACGATTTCCACGTTGGCACCGTCCATAGTTCCCATGGTTAAAGCGCCGTTTACCATTAGCTTCATGTTGGAGGTACCGGAGGCTTCCTTGGAAGCGGTGGAAATCTGCTCGGAGAAGTCTGCCGCAGGGATAATCACCTCTGCACTGGATACCTTATAATCCTCAATGAAAACCACCTTAATCTTATCCTGGATGGAAGCATCGTTGTTGATAACCTCCGCCACGTTATTGATGAGCTTGATGGTCAGCTTTGCAGTCTTATAGCCTGCTGCAGCCTTGGCTCCGAAGATAAAGGTGTGGGGATAGAATTCCATCTCCGGATGATCCTTAATCTGGTTGTAAAGATACATCACGTGAAGGATATTCATCAGCTGTCT